>DAOWNS010000015.1 GCA_030642465.1 Candidatus Thorarchaeota archaeon
ACGCTTGGCTCTGTCTTCGGACAGGGCAAGGTGCAGGCTAAGACGGGGTAGCGGTGCAACTATTCAGGTTGCCCCGACGCCATCGGGAGTTTACCTTTCTGCGCACTGCTGAGCACCCTTTCATTTTGCAATTTTGATTTTCTTTTTCTGGATTAGCTCACCTACAATCGCCCAGAAATAAGATGGATTCTCTGTATGAAGCCCATGTCCCGCATTAGGTATGAAGAGAAGCGGGAGCTGTGCATCTCTCACAAGCTTCTCAGATGAGTAAACACCCCTATTATTCTCTCCGAAGATGAAATAGCAAGGAAAATCACGATGTGCTAACAGTCTGTTCAGTAAGTTTCCCTTTACAGAAAGCGGTGCCAAGTCTTTGCTGGATGCCCATATAGTGAATGGCCCTGCTTCTCGAAACGCCGAAATATAATCAATCATGTGCTCTTCTTCAGAATCACCTTGTATTTTACTACAAATTGATTCGAATTCCTGTTGGAATTCTGAGAAAGACATCTCACCAATCATGGATGAAAAAAATGCATCACCTGCATCAAGATTCCCCTCCAGATATAGCAATAGCTTGAGTTTGGTAATAGGTGCCCTCTGATAATCTAGAAGATCAATCAATGACACTGCTATTGCCCCTCCCATAGAGTGAGCTAGTAGAGAGAGTTGCTTGACGTTTTCTTTCTCAAGTATGGCAACTAGGTACTTCGCCTGTTGATTCATGGTGTATGCTTCAGCTTTGTCACTCTTGGATGAGTCCCCGTGACCTAATAGATCTGGAACAATCCATGAGAATCTATCCAGTGAATGGGTAGTAAAGTGTTTGAGAAACCATTTGCGATTGTCCCCTAATCCATGAATATAGAGATTCACTAGGGGTTGGGTTGGATTCATGTGAGAGTAATATACTATAGTTCCGAAGTCAGTTTCAAGACTCGTTGTTTTCAACCTTGTCATAATACAATAATAATGACTTCTGTTCAATTGGCTTTTTCTCTCTCAGAAATAAAGACCGAAGGGGTCTGGTGAACAGGGGACTTCCCCCTAACTGTAGATTGCTGAGCACCTCCCATTCTTCACGAGTAGCATTCCCAACAATAAATTCATAGGCGAAAATCCTCAGGTTTGATTCCTTCTCGAATGTGCTTGATTCTGCTTTCCAGTTTCTTTCTTACGATTCTATCGAGTATCAACATCAGAATGATTCCAGCAAGGAATACCGGTCCCCCAGGACCGATACTGACAAGAACCAAACTTCCAAAGAAGCCGAAGACGGCAGAAAGAATAATGAAGAGAATAATCAAGACTATCAACAGTGGTGTCCATAGCATCTCTGCCACTTTAAATTGGACTCGATGACGATATGCTGACAGAGCGAGGACGAAGCATATGCTAACAAAAAAGAATGGTAAGAACCACCCGCTAAGATGAAATGTGTTCCCAAACATTTCCATTATCTCCAGCACAGATAATGTAGCCCGGCCTTCAATTACAGCAAAAGGCATGACAAAACCAGATCCTATCATGAACATACCTAGAGAATAGGGTGCTTCGCGGGCAAGCATTTCCTTTGAAAGTCGCCATTCACCTTTCTTGATTAGTATTAGAAAAGATAGGCTTGACAGAATAAGAAGCAATGGGGCCAACACTGAACCAGCATTCCCGGTTTGTATAGCAGATGAAAACTGAATTGAATCTTCTTGTGCTACAATCACAAAGAACGATACCTTTCCAATAGTCCACGGTATTATGTCACTCGAATAGATGTCAGAGGTGCCCTCGTTACTCCCCCTCATCTCGGATATTGACCAAACAGCTCCTGGCTCACCTGAACGCCAGCACAACCATACCTTGCTAGCATCTGTTACATTTGCACTAACAGAGATAATGCCGCCTTGAAGGGTTATCTGTTCATTGAACGACACGTCAACTGATGGCAAGAGATGCCCCTCCAAGAATTGAGTGTTCATCCATTTTGCAATTATGCGGCTCCACGATTCATGCACTCCATGTCCCCAGTCCGGACGAATACTAAGCGTAAGTGGAGCATTAATCGCCTCAACAGTATCTTTCATTGAAATGATTGGGAAGAATTCGTCACTTGAGCCAAATAGCATGAGAGTTGGCTGTGTCAGAATCCTCGCATAAGCAATCGGGTCAAACCACTTGATCATATTCCGCATTTCATCAGAATCGATTGTGTATGACGGCTCAACGACGCTATTGATTAACGAGCCTGACATAATAGAATTCAGTAAATTTCCCGCGGCAATCATTGGAACTACGCCGTCTACCCGGAAATCTATAGCAGATAAGATGAAAGTTGTCATAGCCCCCATTGAATTTCCTGATACTACAATCGCATTATCGTTTACATAAGATAATGAATCAAGCAAAGTGATTGCTCGAGCTCCGGCCCAGACAGAGTGGTAAAGACTAGCGTCTTGAGGGCCATTCGTGACATTGAGAAACGTATAAGGAGTGATCTCCGGAAAACCAGTAGAGTTTCCTGAACCAGGATGGTCTATTCCCATCACCACAAAGCCTGCAGCTGCAAGTTCTCTAAGCATTACGAAATGGCCAGAATAGCTCTCAGCATATCCATGAAGGAATAGTATGGTAGGTACCGGTTCTGATATGTTTTCTCTTCTCAAAATCACTGAATTAATCCTTACAGTTTCTCCTTGAAACGTTTCACTCTCATAGCTGAAATACCATTCAATAATGGGAATTACTTCGGTATGAGCATCATAGTCTTTGATTACGGTTGTGATGTTATTGACATTCAAGGGCAATGAAGTGGCCTCTGTGATATTCCAGAAGCTCGTATCGTATTCACTCTCAGGATTTGCAGTTGCTCTTCTCTCAGGGTAGTGTAGACCTATAGTGAACAACGTAGCAATGATGCTGGCTAAGAAGATAGTAATGAGGAGTACAGTAAGGGGTTCTTTCATTCCCGATTTCATTAATGCATCACTGCTGACTTGGTCCTGGAGTTTTCACATCCGACATTTCGAAAACGGGACTTTCTCTTTTGGCTTCTTCGGCATGTTGAGAACCCACTCGTTTCAGCAAGAAACACTTCATTACTCTGCTGTGCTAATCCTATATGGGACATAATCTGTCATGTCTACATCTCTGTCAAGCATTCGGAGCCCCATCACAATCTGTCCTCGATGATATGTAGCATGGTTGACAATATGGAAGAGGAACTCATCGAATGACAATGGGATTGTCTTTCCTGTTGTCTCAATCTCAAATTTCCTCACTGCTCGGTGGTGAATCATCTCAATGAACCTGTGGCTATAGTCCGACAAACTATCGAAGAGTTGCTCCCTCGTCATATTTTGGAAGTCCGGCTTCTGCTCAGGAACTTTCCCAGTCCAGTCATGGTACCACTCCCAAGCGTCCTCTGCCAAGTGAGTATACCGTTTCCTAATGCTACCCCCATATTTGCTAAAGGATCTGTCAAACTCCTCATCACTCAAATCCTTCACAATCTCCCAGATTGCCGCATCTGTCCAAATGAGGTATTCGCCCAATCTTTCTAAAAGGTTCATGGTGATCCCGTAGGAGTGATTTCAGATAAACATCTTTGCCCATCGCTAAGCGCTCTTTTCCTTTCGCAGAGGGCAACACCGTTCGTGCAAATCTAGCTTTTGCGTGTCCTATAACACAGGACCAATAGAACAATCGCAACGACAAACGAAACCATGAGTGTGATGAAGATAGTGCCCTGGGCAATGAACTCTCCGACAATGTCGAAAACTGCTAATCCGGCCATTAAAAATATCAACCAAGTCTTCTCGGTTAGCAGACCCCAAAGAGCAATGAAGAACAGGGCTGCAACAATGCCGCCGGCCACCATCAGATACCTGTAGTCAATCGCCACAGTAGCCCTGATTCTTCCAAAGTCGAACAGAAAACAAATGGTCACCACTACATGTTGGGTAATTTTCTCAAGTGTAAGAAGTGCTATCAGGTAGTAAGTTCGTGTCCACTCTTTCATTCTTAACGATCAATGAATAGATGACCTAAGGTGTCATAAACTCTGTCTTAGTTTTGTGTTGAATCCGAAGCGACGCCACGTTTAGAGCCAGCCATGCAGTCTGTACCAGTCGATGGTGTCTTTCAAACCAATACGGGGGTCTGGATATAGAAGTTTGTAGCCAGTGGCTTTCAACTTGGAATTGCTATACCAGTATCCATTGTACATCATATCGATTGTCGCAAGTTCCACCTTGGGTTCGCTGTGAGTTATGTGTCTTGCTTTCCACTCTGACCAGCGTGCCAATGTTCTAAGGACGATTCGAGGGGTCGGAATCTGAGTGTGATACACCTTAGTATCCAGCAGGGGTGCAAGAGAGGAGAAGAGATCGTACTTGCGGTACGTGGAGTCATCCACCACGTTGTAAGATGTTCCGGTTTCTCCCGGATAATCTGTCAGATGAACTGCTGCGCCAACCACATCGGCCACATGCACCAGTGGCACTAGCTTGTTAAGATTCTCAGATATGACGGGAAGTTGACCCTTGGCTATCATGCGAATGATGGTGGCGATGCCATAGCGATTGCGGGGGCCATAGATGGGCGCTGGCCTCAGGATAACAGCTTCCACGCCACCGCTCAAGCAGGTTTCCTCTACGGCCAGTTCTTGTTCCCACTTGGACCTCTCGTAGGCGTTGGACGGCCGTTTGGGCTCCTCCTCTCTGATTGGTTGTGAGCGCGATGCGCCGTAGACGCCACTACTGCCAATGAGAACCAGCTTGGACACACCAGCATCAATGGCGGCAGCAATCAAGTTACGTGTGCCATCAACATTGACAGCGTATAGATCCTCCCAGGATGCTGAGTAGCGGAACAGGGAAGCAGCATGATAGACTACATCTACACCTCGAATCACCTGTTGAAGGGATTCGGGGTTTCGTAGGTCACTGGGAATAAACTCAGATGATGTGTTCTGGAAGGCACGGTCGGCTGAGGGTAAGTCCGTGGCACGCACATCAGTCCCAGCCATTTGCAGCAAGCTATCTACCAAATGGCTACCAACAAAGCCACAAGCACCAGTCACTAGGACAACCCTTTCTTTGGTCATTATTTCACGATCCATAACGGTTAGAGGAGTCCAACAATGCCTGTTTGTCGCTCGTGACGTCCGAATAGGAAATAGCCCAAGAAGATGCCACAATAGAGCCACACGGGGTACAGGAGGAACAGGATGAGGGCAACGGTGTCAATGAAACCTGCTGTAGTGACGTATTCGAAATTGAACAAGCCGCTATTGATCATGAAGTCACGGCCTGACGCAGCCTGCCCTATCCACTGCCAGACCCAGTCGAACCAACCTAGATTGAGGTACATAGAGCCCGCGATGACCCAGAACGTGATTAGCGCTAGCGCTGCAAGAAATGCCTTGGCACGCCGAGCGACACGGTGGAGCAGTCGGTTGTGCAGCCAGACGATAAATGCGCCACACACTAGAAGCAACAATGGATCGATTAGAAAGCTCATGCCTACAACTATCGTGTCACTACCATAAAAAGCCTCAACATCATCATGCAGCACTAGGTCAAAATGATTCTACAAGGGTATCCTACGAGATTATAAGCAACTATCAACGTTATAAGATATGATAGAGATGAGCGAAACGACTACCATTCCACTGACCAAGGAAACCAGGGATCTGCTAAAGAAGCATGGGCGAAAGGGGGAAACTTACGACCAACTGATCCGACGACTGGTGGAGGTCGCTGAACAGCTCGAGTTCGCGGAACGCCAGAAACGAATCCTTGCCGAAGAGGAGTTCACGCCCCTTGGCGAAATATAGGGTTCTTCTATCGGAAACCACAGTTTCTCAGTTGAATTTGCTAGACATTAAGCAAAAGGAACGAATCAAAGAAGCATTGAGAAACCTTAGGCAGGATCCATTTCATTCACGCTCCGGAGCTGACATAAGGAAACTCAGCTTTCCATTAAATCCGCCACTTTTTCGCTTAAGGATTGGCAACTACAGAGCCATCTATTTCGTAGTTAAGCGTGAGGTCAAAGTAACGGAAATCATCCATCGGAGCAAGGGTTACAGTTGGCTAGGATGAATGCGTTATTGGCGTGCCACTGTTGATTGCTCTCCCACTGTGTGTGCTATGAGAAACACGAAGGCTAATCTTTAGGTTTACACCATGTCAGAATCGCGATGCGGATTGGAATTCTACATGGATGGATGCTATCAGGGTCAGGAAGCAATATCTATGTTCAGAATGTAGCAAGAACTCTTTGGGAACAAGGTCACAAAGTACACCTGTTCTGCCAGGATCGGGACACTACAAGGTTTCCTTTCGTTTCCGCCATTAAAATGCATAATTCAGATGGAAACGTTGAGGAAACGGTCCTGCGCCCTGATGGTGTAATAGTCCATGTACCAGATATCGGTCCAGTCCTACCCGTCTTCGTCTGGGATCGATACACCCACTTCGAAAAGGTTATCGAGTTTCCCAAAATGAGTTTTGGAGCTTTGCAGAACTACTTGGACAGCAATACGGATGCAATAGCTACAAGCGTGCAGGAAGAGGAACTTGATATCCTTCATGCAAATCACGCTATCATGATGCCTGCGATTGCTCGAGAAGTGAGTAAGAGGACCGGCATTCCATACTTGACAGCACTACACGGGAGTGCGCTTGTCTATGCTGTCAAAGATGACCCTACCTGCTTTGAGCAGGCTGTAAACGGGTTGGAAGGAGCAAGCGCAGTCCTTGTTGGGAACGAGTATTTCAAATCACAAGTTATGGAGATGTTTGCCGAGCGCTATCCGGATTTATCTGGCAAGATAGTTGAGGTGCCATTGGGAGTCGATACCAGTGTTTTCAAACCTACTCCTCGGAGCGAATGCGCCAAAGCTATCGCTTCTTCGTTGAAAGACAATAGTGAGCAGCTCCTTGGGAGAGATGCTGAGCAAAGTCGGACGATTCGTCAGATATTCTACGAGTGGATTAGAAAAGGCGAGGTTTCCCAATCGGTTTTTGAGTTCGCCAAACAGTATTCGCAAAAGCATCCAGATGCAGACCCGCAGCATCGCATTGCCAGCCTCGATTGGGAGAAACCAATTATCATGTTTGTTGGTCGGCTCATTCCTGGAAAAGGCGCTCATGATCTTCTGATAGCGTACTATGAGCTTGCTAAGCGAGTTCAATGCCAGCTAATCGTAGTAGGCGCAGGTCCCATGCGGGAATGGTTGGAGGCCTTTGCCATGTTCAGGCGCTTCGGTATCGGCTCGATGCTTAAGCCTTGGTTAGATACTGCGAAGAAACTTCCTGATTTTGAGAACATGCTGTCTGCGGCTGTGGAATGGGCTGAAGAGAATGCCAATTCATGTGAGCCCATGCCCGACACCAAAGTTCTGTTCACAGGATTCCTTGATCACACTCTTCTCCAGTATCTCTTACCTTGTGCCGATGTTGCCGTCTTTCCCTCCCTAGTTCCAGAATCATTTGGATTAGTTACACTAGAAGCTGCTTCAGCCGGCGTGATTCCATTAGTGACGAATTTCTCAGGGCTGCGCGATAGCGCTATCGTATTCGAGCAGTCCATTGCTGAACTGGCTGAGAATGACTTGCGTTTTCCTTTGGAAGCCCAGAACCGGATCCAGACTATCGCACATAGGATTGAACATGCTTTGACTCTCTCGAAGTCATCCGCGTTGGGCGAATCTCTCCGTGCAACATGTGAACGTGTGTATTCATGGCAGGCAGTCACAGCATCCTTGGTTAAGGTCTACGAATCAATTATTAAATAGAATTCCTTAGAACACGTGTTCTAAGAGAAATGCTAACTGCAATAAGTACGTGGAGAACACACTTAGATCAGCAAGGTTTGGAGGCGACATCGGTGACGTATACATACGGTCCAGTATCCTCGTGGCGCTATGGACGTTCCTTGGGAGTGGATGTTACTACTCCCCCAAAGAAATGCACCTACAACTGCATCTACTGCCAGCTGGGTCCTACAAAGAAGCATGTGACTTCACCTGAGGACATCCAGGACGAGATGCCTCTCTCTGATGAAATCATCTCCGAAGTCGAAGAAACACTGAGCAGACTGGACAGAGGGACTGTAGACGTTCTGACATTCTCTGGGACCGGAGAACCAACGCTCAATCCCAAGATCGGTTCAATTGTATCCAAGATTAGAGGAACAGCACAGGACTTGCCCATAGTTCTCTTGACAAATGCATCTCTGCTGCCTATCAAGGCCATCCGCAAAGGGGTCTTGGAATTTGACATAGTTACTGCTAAGTTTGATGCAGGCGACGAAGACACCTTCAAGCGGATAAATCATCCTTCCAAGGGCTCATTTAAGCTTCATGAAATCAAAGATGCGATCAAGAAGCTTGGTGACGAGATGAAGGGCATGCTGGCACTAGAAGTGATGTTGCTTCGTGGGCCAAGAGGACTCACAAACGTCAAGGGCCTGCCGAAACGAGCTCTAATAGACGGCATTCTCGACATAGACCCGGATCTAGTACAATTGTACACACCTTGGCGTCCGGCACCAGTATCAGCGGTAAGGCCTGTTTCAATCAAAGTATTGAGAGGTTTTGGGGCGGCGCTTGAACAACATCTTAGTCCGGACAAACTGTGGATATACGGAGCCCATGACGCTAGAGGAAAGTCGGTTGTCTGGAAGACTCGCCGGGCTCTTGAGGAGGAAATACTCTCTCTTCTGCGGCGCAGGCCCTGCCGCACAGTTGATGTATCGCACTCGTTAGGAATTGTGCCAGCTGCGGCAGCAAGTACACTTGAGAAACTATGCAAAAGCAATGATATCACAAAGAATGAAGTGGGAACTGATGTTTTCTACAGGGCTGAGGGCTAGTGCGCAGTCCATCCTATGAATAAACAATTGAACCGATCTAGGATTTGACATTCATCGTTTCTTTGGCTTTCTCTTCGTCTGTAGAAGTTTCTTCACGTCATCGACATCATTCATGGCCAACATTCTAATCCATAACCAGTGGCCATAGCTAGTAGAATCCACCCATTAAGCCAGCCTAGCTCAAGAACTGGAAATAGTTCCATTTCCATCATCTTGGTCTTCTCCTCACATCCGGGTATTGCCAAATGGAACCTCAAAGAGTTAGACACATCTAACTTTAATCTTTTCCTTAATGCCTTATCATTGCCGCAAGAAGTGCCAGTCATAGAGAATGACGGTGTGACCTCAAATGCCTGAGGGCCGTTTGAAGAACGATGAAATCACTTGTGGATATATGAGGAAGAACTTGATGAACTTGTGTCCAATCTTGTAAGCAACAGACTCGTTCCTCGGCAGTATGAGATCTGCTAAGCGGCCTCCCTTGAAGAAATAGCGCTGACCAGGCACCATCCTCTCCTCCAGTATTGGAGCTGCAAAGATTTCACTCAGCCGCAGGAGGAAGTTACTGATAAGCGGATCACGAATGCAGCGGGACAGATCCCTCACCTTGAGCATGAATGACAATATCTTCCTTGCTTTGAGTGTCATATAACCCGCATCGACGATTTTTTTCACAAAATCTTGGTCTCCCGGCTCAAGATCTACACCAAGCGCCTCCATCTCTTCACGAGTGATGTTCACATACCCTGCTTCGTAGTCCTGTGCCACATCTAGCATATCATCGAGCATACCAAGACCCATGCCTAGCAGGTAGGAGAAGTCGTCTAGATGGCCTCCTAAATCGAAATCACTCAAGATAAAGTATAGTTTGAAGAAACAACGAGCCTTCTTGTAAAGGAGAGCATCCATATCTTTTTGCGAGAGCACAATCCCCTTCCTCTCGACATCACCCCAAGCACTCTCGTACAGATCCTTCACCACAGGCAGGGCTTCACCCGAGTAGTATTTTCGTTCATTGTCAAAGAACTGTGCTAGCCATCGGTGGCGGATGGGTGCGTTGGATGGCACCTTAAGATCACCTGCAAAACCTGGCTCGACAATGCTTCGTTCCCTCTCTAGAAGACTGAAGGCCGCTTTCTTGCTCAGGGTCGGGGCGTCAAGCATATCATCGAAGCGTCGCATATATCCCCAGGCCAGCGACCACGTTTCAGAGCCAACTGGTTCAGGGACTAACTGTGAGGCATAGGTTAGGAAGTCACGATTTCGCAGATAGTGACGGGCTGCGTTAACGGTCGCCACATAGCTTCCGGTACCACATGTATAGGGGCACAACGTAGACACTGCAATAACACTCAGTACGATACTCGCGTTGATTGTATTATGCTTTTTCTTTTCATAATTCATAGACACAGATCGATGCGAAGTAAGCGGATGTTGATGACCGGAATTCTGCGGCCTTATGGAATGGCTTATGTGTTATTGGAATTCCTCTTCTCTACATGATTGAAATCCGCCTCTATGGACAGCTCAGGTCTCTTGTATCTGGAAGCAAGGCAGATGAGGACACCATTTTGATGTGTAGACATAAGCCGGGTGAAACCTTTGAAGCGTTCTTGAGGAGACTGGATTTGGAGCCTGACATTATAGGGGACTGTTTCATCAACGGTGTTGTAGCTAAGCCTTCAGATGTAATAACAGACGGCGATAGGGTCGGTTTATTCCCATTCAATATGGCCTTGATCGATGGTGGGATGCATCTCAAATTTCATCCACATCGACGTAGGCGATGAGTGTAATCATTGTAGGGCCAGATATATGAATCGAAAAGCCCGTGCTGCGTAGTTTCTGTTGAGCACGACCCGCTTTGGTTTCACTATTCAATCACAGTCATCGAGATCGAAACTGGCCAAGACTGCGTCGAGATCTACTTCTGTGTTGATGCATCCAGCCTTACTAAGCAAAACTGCCTGAGCCGGAATGCCATATTCGCTAATCTTCCCATAAGCCATTATCGCCTCATCGTAGCATGCAATCCCAAGAACCGCCTTGGGCCGGATGTTCTTGACGATATTCATAACGTGTGAGCCGCCTCCGACCATATACCATTTGATTCCCCGTTCTTCAGCATTTCGGGTTATCTCTGCAATGACACATGCGCCACACTTCAAACAGTGATATCCTTCATCATCGATTGGTGCCTTGCATCGTTTGGGATCTCTCAAGCAATGTGGAATTAGGAGGATTCTTTCATCAGCCGGCGCACGCACGTATCTCCTACGACTCAAAACATTCATGGCTTCGATAAGAGTGAAATTAACGAGGTCCTCGTCCTCAACATGCAGTTTAGTTGTGACCTGTTTCGCGAGTTCAGCTGGTTCGAGAGAAGGCTCGGATTTTGCGATTCCGCCTAGGAGTTCCTTTATCCTAATACGCACATCAACGTCAGCTGGGTCCACATTGTCGTCAGCTGTCTTATCTTCTTTCAGCAAGTTGCTCACCAAGAATACATCACGTCGGTAGATTGATTTTATAGAGTTATCCTATATGGCACTCAATCAGTTTCTGACAAAGGGCACAGAAACTAGTCATTCAAACCGCAGCCGGGCTCAGAGTGAAATGCATAAGAGTAACGGTCGTGATGCAACATTATCAGTCATGGAATGGGTCTTCATGCGAACATCAATAGTGAAACTAGTCGTGCTGCAGTTTGCTTTATTCTCTGTGGCCTGCAGTTTGGCATTCATCGTGTGGGCTATTGCACTTATGGATGGCTCACATCTGCTCACGATGATAATTGGAGAATACATTAGCGGTCACATTGTAAGATGGACAATCCAACTGCCGCTTTGGGGTCCCTTGTTGCTTGTTAGCTCGACACTTTCTATCATGACTGTATGGTATCTACAATCAGCCCGTAAAGAAGGAGGATATCTCGGCATCATCTCATTTGTCATAGCCTTCGTGACGAATCTGCTCTTCGCCAGGAACTTACTTGTGCATTGGGCAATAGGTTGCTCCATCGGGTGGACACTGATTGCGCCGCTTGTCATCGGTTGGAGCGACCTAGACGGCCTAAATGGTGGCATCAACGCCAAAGGCGATCTTCGGACAGACTAATGGCTTATCAGGCGACGAGCCTGTTTCACAACGTTCTCCACACTGAAGCCGTATTTCGCAAACAGTATATTTGCCGGAGCTGAGGCACCGAACCGGTCGATTGAGATGATTCCGCCTTGATCGCCTACCCATCTCTCCCAGCCTTGGGAAACGCCAGCCTCCACCGCGAGCTTGGCACCTACCCGAGTGGGAAGCACGGATTCTCTATACCCCTCGTCTTGATTTTCAAACAGCTCCCAACACGGAAATGACACAAGACGAACAACTACGCCCTCTGAAGCCAGTTGTTCTCCTGCTGCTATTATCAATTCCACTTCTGAGCCTGAGGCCATCAATATCACTTGTGGGTCTCCCTTTCCAATGTCACGCAGGATATACGCTCCTCTCGCGAGACCGTCAGCCGAGTTGAATACACCGCGATCCAGAGTAGGCACATTCTGTCGGGTCAATGATAGCAATGTGGGGCCGTCCTTACGCAGGATGGCAATTCTCCATGCCTCAACGACCTCATTTGCGTCCGCAGGTCGAATTACCTGAAGACCCGGTATGGCGCGCAATGATGCGAGGTGTTCAATCGGCTGATGAGTTGGGCCGTCCTCACCTAGGCCTATGCTATCATGTGTAAATAGCCAGATGCTTGGATGTTTGGACAGGGCTGAAATCCGAATCGGGGGACGCATATAGTCTGCAAAGACCAAGAACGTGCCGGAGTATGGTCTAAGGCCCCCATGTGCTACCATCCCGTTCACTGCTGCTCCCATTGCATGCTCTCTCACTCCGAAGAAGATATTTCGATTCTCAGGACATTCGGCTTGGAACGAATCGGAGCCGTCAATCCAAGTCTTGTTTGATCCGGTGAGATCCGCAGAACCGCCAACCAGTTCTGGTAGGTGTGGGGCAAGTGCATTGATGACTTTCCCTGAGCTTGCTCTTGTCGCAAGGCCTTTCGAATCAGCAGGGAATGAAACTAAGCCGGTATCCCATCCATCAGGCAGTTTCCCAGCCATGCGTCGTTCCAGCTCCTCTGCTAGATCGGGATGAGCCGTACGGTAGTCATTCAATCGTGATTTCCATTCAGTTTCTATCTCTGCACCTCGCTTTACTGCTTCGCGGAAATGCTCGAGCACATCATCAGGAACATGGAAACGTGGTTCAGTTGGCCATCCGAGGTTCTTCTTGGCACCATCGAGCTCCTCATCTCCCAGCGGAGAACCATGGGCGGCTGCTGTATCTTGCTTGCTAGGTGCGCCATAGCCGATGTGCGTACGGCAGAGGATTAACGATGGACGAGAATCTTTCTTTGCCTTCTCTATTGCTTTATCGATTGCATTCACATCATTGCCATCATTGATGTGCTGTATGTGCCAGCCATATGCTTCGAACCGAGCACCCACGTTCTCCGTGAACGCAACATCAGTGCCGCCGTCAATGGAAATTCTGTTATCATCGTACAGGATTACAATCTTACCAAGCTGCAGATGCCCTGCTAGGGATGCGGCTTCAGAGGCTATGCCTTCCATCATATCCCCGTCTGTAACAATTGCGTAGGTATAGTGGTCTACTATCTCATGTTTCCGTCGATTGAAAACAGCTGCCAAATGGGCTTCCGCCATTGCCATCCCAACTGCATTGCCGAAACCCTGACCAAGGGGTCCAGTCGTGACCTCCACTCCTGGAGTTAAACCGTACTCAGGATGTCCTGGAGTAATGCTCCCCCACTGGCGGAAGTTCTTCAAGTCCTCCATCGACAGGTCGTATCCAGTAAGGTGCAGGAGCGAATAAAGAAGTGCAGAGCCATGACCCCCAGAGAGAACGAAGCGATCGCGATCAGACCACTTAGGATTCCTAGGGTTATGCCGAAGGTGACGTGTCCATAATACATACGCCATGGCAGCCGCGCCCATCGGCATTCCGGGGTGTCCTGAGTTTGCGGCTTGAATGGCGTCAGCAGCAAGGAAACGAATTGCATTGATAGCACGATTTTGAAGATCAGACGAGGGGGGCATCAGTTCCATCTCTCCAGTTGACTCTGATAGCGCTCAGGTCCAAGCGTTGTTGAGTTCCCTCTACTCCGGCTTTTGATTGTTCCGTTGCCCGACTATGAGAGATTGTGAGGTGAATCATTATTTTCTGCAGATTATTTTCTCAGATGAGAAGCGAGATTGCTTCTCTTGGCCTCTTCTTCGCCATCCGAAGCATCATCTTTGTCCTGAGCGCCTTTTTTGTCACTAGGCCCCCGATTCCAGCCGCTATCAGGAAGTTTGCGTATGAGTCGTCTCGGAAGAAACGACATAACGCTTCCATGTTTTTCCTGCTCTTGAAGAACATATTCGCCATAAACTCCATTGCCTTCAACTCACTGATGATCTCTCTTTTGCAGTGTTTCTCATACCCTCTGAGAGCGCGAGGGTTGGCTTCTTCCACGGCTTTGCTCAGGGCGGACGCCGCAAGTATCCCCGAATGTATGGCTTCAGGAATTCCTTCTCCAGTGAATGCATCAGCCAGACCAGCTGCGTCCCCCACAAGAAGAGTCCTACCCTTGACAATGCTCCTTGCTGGTTTAATTGGAAACCTCGCCCCCGTGTCAGATAGGATTTGAGGCTCAATATCATACTCGTCCTTGAATGCAGCGTACCATTTCTCATACGCCGTTCTTAGCTCTTCACCCCTGTCTTGTCTGCAGCATGCGCCCAGACTCAGTACAGTTCGTTTTGGGAAACACCATACATAACCATGCGACAAGCCGCCAAAGTACAATAATAGGAGGTCTGCGTCGTATCCGCTAGGCTCACCACAAATCTCTCGGACTGTACTGCTGCCCACTTCGGCTTCGACCTCAATCGCTACCATGGCTGAGGCGCCTCGCCATCCATCGTAGAAATCTAGACTTTTTGCCACTATACTATTGATGCCGTCTGCGCCCACAAGATACATCCCTGTGACTTCCTCACCCTCCATAGTGGTCACTGCGGCATGACTCTCTTCTTCTCTCGCCTTTGCAATCCGAGTTTCTTCCCGAATTTCGACACCTGCCTTTGCGGCTTTTTTCAGCAGAAGGTGGTCAAAATCTTCGCGTTTGATGATGCTGCCCGGCATTGATCGATCTTCAGGAACGCAATCTACGCGGAAACCAGACGGCGCAAACATCGTAACGCCACTTATCTTTCTCTGACTGATGCTCTTGATATCGAAGTCAAGGAGATTGCTTACATCGGCTCGGATTCCCCCAGCACACGGCTTGTATCTAGGAAACCTCGCCTTGTCGAACAGTACAACACTCAGACCAGCTTGGGAAGCTCTCCTTGCTGCAGTTGATCCTGCCGGACCGCCTCCAACTATTATGACATCGTAGTCGACCATTAAACCAACTCCACGCTCACGATTTTCGCAAGCCGCATCTTTCATCATAAGGCGAACCGAATCAATAAGCTTGCGGTAAAAGTCCCTTGCCGAAAAGTGTGGTCTGCCATGAAACTGACACCAATGTTAGAGAATGATATTGACTGATGAATCCCTGAATGCATTGAGAAAAAAGGCGGGGGAGGCACACCATATGCCTCCATTGTCATGCTATTTCTTGAGCTTAAGAACGATGACTGCGATTACGACAACAGCCACTACACCCGCCCCAATCAATGGGAGGTTGGCAAGGAAAATGTCTGCTCCATCTGTGGATGGCTCAACACCAAGAATTGGGTCATATTCGAGAGTTTCATTTCCGAAGTTCTCAAAGGCTAAGTATACGGCCTCGCCTGCTGCAAGAGCCGTTTCTTCACCGTAGCTGGCTTTGACCTCCAAGGTATTCTGTGCGGCCAAAGCGGTTTCATTGTACTCCATGTAACCATTGCCAAAACTGAACTTCGTTCCCGTGCGTTGGAAATTAGTCGGGTCCGTTCCAGCTTGACTCATACCATGGTTGCTTTCTGTTACCGTGAAATGAAAGACCAAGATTGTGTCATCAAAGGTCCACTGCCAACCATCAACAATGAGGTCGAACTTCATCTCGCTAGGATTCTCGAGATCAATATGAACGCGTATCTGGACCATGACATCAAAAGGTTCCATCTCAGGAAGGCTACCATAGGTTTCGCCGGTATCCATCGGTCTTGGTTCATGCTCCTCGGTGCTTGTGAAGTTGAAGTGAACCGCAGTAACGTTGTTTCCCTCTTGCTCTAATTCAAAACCACTGAATTCCCAGTCAGCTGTTGGTAAGGCAAGGGGTGGGCCAACCATAACATCGGTATCGACGTCATACACACCATTTGAGTTTGTGTCATTTGCCTCAAAGAATTTCACAAACATGACATGATAGTCCACAGACGGACTGTCAGGATCCCACCAATGGAAATGGGGGACCTC
>DAOWNS010000086.1 GCA_030642465.1 Candidatus Thorarchaeota archaeon
GTGAGAACTCGTACCCGATCCTTTGCAATGCCAATGCTTACACCCACCTTCTTGGCTGCTATATGTTCGTAGCCAATGACACCATGTTCCACGTGTCCTGTTTCGTTGGGCTCGATTAGAATCAATCTCTTGTCAACACCCAGAACACGATCTCTATTGCCGAGTTGGTTAGTGTCCACTTGTCCACCCCACCGGTAGAATTCCTCCTCACGCGATTTGAGTTTGAAAAGGGGAAAAGTAACTACCGTGTCATTCTCAAGACAGATGTGCCCCTTCAGGATCATGGAGGGGGTTGCTTGAACAAGCTCCCTTCGAATGCCCTGTCCAATTGCAATCTCAAGTTTGTAGCTGGACACTGGATAGGGAATGATGATATCGACATCAGATGATTTGCTGACATCCCCCCTAGCAACTGAACCGTAAACAAACGAAGTAACACGATTATCCTGCAGTGTCTGCATAACCTCAAGTGCTCTTTCTCTTAGCTCGCTTAGGATTTCCCAGTGTGCATCATCATAGGTAACTATGCGACTGTCATGAAGAGTTTCAGGCTTCTTAGACATACTAATCAGCCGCCGCCTTCCCTTGTAGTAATTCATCCATTAGTCTGCATACCTTGCAGATCCGGCCGGAAGCAACCTCTCCACACTTCTCGCACCTTTCAGACTGGAACGTGTGCGTATTCGCTTCCAAAGATGCAGTAATTGCTTCACCCGAACGAAGAATCGCAAGAAGAGTTCCCGGGCGTTTGTGCTCCATCTCATTCAAGAAATCCCTCAAATCGTTGCGCATTGCCTCCCTGTAATAGGGGCACGGCACATCATGGTAGGGCAGTTCAAGATGATGGGAATATGCAACGATATCACGCTCTGACAGCTCCAGTAGGGGCTTAATGCGGGAAATTAGTCCCTCAACGGGTTTGTCCCGAGGGCGATTAGTTCGCACAATTCGCTGACTATCACCGCGCATCACGTTCATCATGATTGTCTGTGCTTCATCATCGAGATTATGACCGGTGGCTATGACATCAGCACCGATATCGAAAGCTGCAGTGTTTAGCGCTCTCCGCCTCAACACACCGCAGTACGAACAAGCACCGACTGCGATGTTGCTGCGGAGTTGTACTATCTCATCCAGTGGAAGCCCGAATATGTCCTTAAACGATCGGACTTCGAGCTTCAGTCCCAACGAGTGTGCAAGTGCCTTTGCTGATTCCAGCGCTTCGTCCCTGTATCCCTTAATGCCCTCATCAATTGTAACTGGAATGAGCTCTGAATCGGGATAGTTGCTTTCAATCCGATGAAGCATGTCCAGCAAGACTGCGCTATCTTTCCCGCCTGAGATAGCAACCGCTACTCGGTCACCCCTTTGGAGCATCTTCTTGCGATTAATCGTGCGTCTAACGCGGCTTAGTGTTGTCTTGATTAGACATGACTTGCAAAGCGCTTCCGACGTGTATCTCCGCAAGTATACAGCTGGGGAATCACACTTCGAGCATTTCTGGGACATCGGACACTCCGACTGACCTCAGTAGTATTCTCGTTAAAACTGCTCGTTTCCATCTGATAGAGGATGGGGGAAACGAAGTGCTATTTTTTGGAGCGCAGTCCCCTAGGTGATTCATCCTTCTCCTTAACTAACGGCTGGACCCGTCTGGTTTGAACTGCAACTTTCGATGTACGGAAATTCGCAGCTTGGATGACATCATCTACCGTTCTATGACCTATTTCGTACATTTCATGCGAGTGACACTCAACTGCAAGAAACTCCTGTGTTCCACCCTTCCCCTGCCAGATGTCGCCATCCTCCATTCTCCATCGGAGTCCAGAGTCAGCAGGGGCTTTGTCTGTCATCATCGAGATGGTATCCCTCCCACAGACCTAGCTTCCTTCTCCTGTCTTGATACTGGGGTATCACTCCCAGCGACAGAGAGAGCTTTCACAGTTCTTGCCACGGCGGGGTCATTATCACCCATCCTAGATTCATCACTGAAACTGAGAAGGCTCGTCTGAGCATGGTGAACAGCCGCGGACTCTCCAGAGTGCGATACACCACTCTTCATGGAGAGTAAGGACCTCCCTTGAGAAGATGCCTTCCCTCGGGCTTTCGGGAGCGGGCGTGTGCTGCGCAAGACAGCATCAACCCACTTGCCTAGTCCTATCATAGTATGTAGTGGCTCTCCAGTACTGATAAGGCCCACACAATCTGGGATTTGTTTGTTCGAAACGCTACACAGAGAGGCTTTCAGACTGAACCTCCCGATGCAGGCACATGTGGATGGCTCCTATGCATTGTGAGAGTCGTGCATGTTTCTTACATCTTTATGTTCCAGATTACTAGAGGTCTGTAAGAATCCCATCGCTCCGAATTCCCTTGAAGGTCTCGGCAACACGTTCGATACGAGCCAATGCTTCCACGCGGTCCTCGGAGAGACGCATTTCATCAAAGAATAACAGAGCGTGTCCCTTTAGAGCTTCCCAGTCAATCTCTTCATTCATCTGAAGTATCATTTTCAGCTTTGCAAGTGGTTCTTGCCACGATCCAGGGAGAAACATCGTGAGGTAGTCGGTGAGCGCCTTTCTGGTCTTTTCACGGACATCAGACGCCATCCCAATCTGAGTGCTTATCATTTTGCATCATTCGGGATGTCTCTATGGTTCCTTTTTAGGTCCGAGAATCCTAGGCTGGAAAATGGAATGGAGTGACAGTGTATTGACTACTGCTCCGCATCCAACTGAACCATGGTGCAGCTAGAATAGACCCTTTCCGTACCATAGAGAGAAACCGATGCTAAGAAGCACTATGGATAATGAAAGAATCCTCATAGGCCACATGATCAATTTGATTGTCTTCTCATCATCAATGAATAGGCTCAATCCATTAGATAGCAGTTTATCGCCATCCAGCATTGGTATCGGAAGGAGATTGAATAGAGCCACTGAAACTAGGATTAAGAAACACCACTGCATTATCTGCTGCATGTGGAAAGCGTACATCGGACCTCCGGGAATCCATTCCCAGCCAGTTTTTGGTTCCCAGTAATCAGCACCATACACACCTATGTAACCTCTGGATGCGTTGGCTTCGTGCTCTGCGAGCGTTACTGTGAGGGAATAGTTGTTCAAGCGATGTATTGTGAGGCTGGCTCCCGATTCGGCATCAGTCATATACGAGCCGACATCGCTCCAGCTTTCAATTGTTGTATCGTTGAGTCCAACAATGACGTCACCGATTTGCAGAGATGCGTAAGCAGCAGGTGTTCCTGAAGAAACATCGTAGATGTATGCTCCACTGGGAGGGTTGAACGCAATCGACATCATAGGAGTGAAGTTAGCGATGATGAGCAGGAAAACGAGCCCCCAGAGTAGGTTGGCATATGAGCCAGCAGCAAGAAGACGCATACGCGCCCTAGGACTTGCTTCCTTCTCGAAGTACTCCTCATCGGGCTCTACAAAGGCGCCGAAGAGCACGAAAAAGGAGATGAAACCTGAGCTTTTAATGGGAATATCATCTCGGGATGAAGCTAGCCCGTGCGCAAACTCATGAGTTAGAAGAGTGACTGCGAGAGCAATTATCATGTAGTATAGTGGCAGACCGGTTATGGTGACGCCCGGGATTATCGGGACCACGCCCCCAGCCGTAGCAGGCTGAATGAAAAACCTGAGTAGGTTCTCTGCAAACATCCAGAAGCCAAATGCCATCCCACCAAAGGCAACGATTATGCCCAAGTTGAAGAATGCCTTTGGAAATTTCTTGCCCATTTTCGCAAGAAATGCGTTTAGTCGCTCCGTCTTGAACATCAAGAAGAAGGGTGTGCCGATCTCAACACCTCTCTCACTTAGCTTATTGACGCCGATTGCTTGGCCGACAATGTAGAGAACAATGTAGATAGCTGCAATGATAAACAACACAATCATTGGGTCCATAAGACATCACTTCTAGCGGAGCACGTGCTGATTGCGGGGCAGAGTCTGTGATTGTTATAATGCTTGTGTCAGGGACGAGATATAGATTTCCGGCTGACCTAACCGCAATCCTCATAAAGTGACCAA
Source organism: Candidatus Thorarchaeota archaeon (assembly GCA_030642465.1). Classification (GTDB taxonomy): domain Archaea; phylum Asgardarchaeota; class Thorarchaeia; order Thorarchaeales; family Thorarchaeaceae; genus WTCK01. The sequence continues at coordinate 4,053 of DAOWNS010000086.1, forward strand.
CTTTCGCTACCGCTGGAGTCCACGTCGGACATCCCTATATCCTTAGGTAGGCGAATCGATAAGTGCCATTCAAACTAGTAATCAGCGACCCTGAATCCGGAGAGGCCATCCAGTATGAACTAGATGATGCAAAGACAAATGCTCTGGTTGGCAAAACGGTGGGAGAAATAATCGAAGGGGATGTAATTGGCCTGCCAGGATACAAGCTTAAGATTACTGGTGGCAGTGACTCTTCTGGTTTTCCAATACGATTTGATGTTCATGGTAGCGGAAAGAAGAAGGTCTTGATACGAGGACCACCTGGATTCAGACCCCAGAGGAAGGGGATTGCCAAGCGCAAGACAGTACGAGGCAGAGAGCTTGGCCCTGATATCGCACAAGTGAATATGCGGGTCGAAGAGAAAGGTGCAGCTCCACTAAAAGAGCTGATTATGAAAGCTGCATAGTTTCTGAGGGCTATGTTGGAAAAGCCACTACAGTAGGCTTTAACGTGCTATCTCTCAGTTTAGACCATAGACTTCATAAGAGGTCTAGATGAATCTGACGACCTAATGAACAAGGCGCAGCTGGAAGTGAAGACTAGGTGACTAGGAGATACGAAGGACAGTCTGAAGTCAATATAGGCGCATTGGGCCATGTCGACCACGGCAAGACAACGATGGTGGAGCTCCTCACGGGAGAGTGGACTGATCGTCACTCGGATGAGGTCAGACGTGGCATATCTATCCGACTTGGTTATGCTGCTACAACTCTAATGAAGTGTACAAAATGCTCCGGAGCCGACGCATACACAACATCGCACATGGCAAAAGAAGGAAAGTGTGCAAAGTGTGGCGGTAAACTCGAAATACTCAGAGAGATATCGTTTGTAGACAGTCCGGGTCACGAATCATTGATGGCTACCTGCCTCAGCGGAGCCAGCCTGATGGACGGGGCTATTCTGGTGATAGCTGCAGATGAGCCATGCCCTATGCCACAGACTTCTGAACATCTTCACGCATTGGATATTACTGGAGTCAGGAATATTATAGTCGTACAGAATAAGATTGAGCTTGTTTCCAAGGAGCAAGCCTTAACGCATTACCAGCAAATAAAGGAGTTCGTCAAGGGAACAGTCGCTGAAAATGCTCCAATAATACCGATATCGGCTGTTTTCGGCTCAAATGCAGATTTCCTCATCCAGACCATAGAGGAGGTCATTCCAACTCCAGAAAGAGATGATCAAGCTGTTGCGAAGATGTATGTTGCTAGATCCTTTGATATCAACAAGCCTGGTACATTGCCAGTTGATTTGCAGGGTGGAGTAGTTGGCGGCTCGATTATCCAAGGAAAACTCATGATTGGCGATGAGATAGAAATATCCCCTGGCGCAAAGTCTGAGAAGGGATTCAAACCCATCAAGGCAAAGATTGTAAGTCTGCTCTCGGGCAGTGGAAATGCGTTGGATGAAGCTTATCCCGGAGGATTGATTGGTGTCGGTACAGGTTTGGACCCAGCTTTCACACGCGCTGATAGGCTTGTAGGCAACATTGTTGGTAAGGCAGGAAAAACACCGAAGGCAATATACAAACTCATGATTAAACCCGAGCTTATGCAAAGGGTTTTGGGAATGGAGTCAAAGAAAGAGGTTGATAATCTAAGACTGAAGGAACCTCTGATGCTCGTTGTTGGCACTGCGCCCACAGTGGGAATCATTACCAGACTTCATGGAGATGAAGTCGAGCTCGAACTGAAACGACCAGTGTGTGTCGAGAAGGGACAGCGTGTCGCAATCGGTCGAAGAGTCGAAAATAAGTGGCGACTGATAGGTCATGCAGTCGTCTAATCGGTCCTGTGAGTAAAGTGGCATTTCAAGTCATACTGGATACAAACTTCCTAGCAGTGCCTGCGCAGTTCGGAGTGGACATATTCTCTGAAATAGAGCGAGTACTAGAGAGGCGAGTGGAATTCGTGCTGCTGGAGTCAACTGTCAGAGAAATCGATCTAAAAGGGGGATTAGGCGCTGGAAAGACAGATGCGAAGGTATTCAGAATTGCCAAGGATCTCATCCAAAGGTGTACCGTGGTAAAGGTTCCAGAATCGTCAACCGCAATGCCAGTCGATGACCAGCTCCTCGAGTACGCAATTTCAGTCAAGGGCGCGCTAGCCACAAACGATAGAGAGCTCAGAACGAGAGCTCGGGAATGCAGAGTACCGGTGTTATTACTCAGAGGCAAGAAAAGGGTGGTCCTTGAAGGGTCAGTTTTTTGAGTCAATGTCACAACGTTTTTATTCGCACCAAATTGATGCATCGCTGAGCCGTAGGGTCCGGACCTCTGTGGTTGTAACTAGGGTCTGATTGTTCTACGAGAAGTTACTATGTATATGAGGTGCGTTTGCAAGTGTACAGTATTGTCACGGTAAGAGACATCGTACGGATTCCCCCGAAGGAGTTCAATCAGCCCATGGAAGCGGCAGCCATGAGCCACCTGAGAAAGAACCATGAAAACGTACTGGACAGAGACATAGGCCTCGTGATTGCAGTCATAGGCATTGACGATATCGGTCAAGGTCGTCTGATGCCCGGCGACGGTGCGACCTACCACAGTGTCGCGTACAAAGTCCTAGTCTTCAAGCCAATCCGGCAAGAGATTGTGGAGGGCAACGTGGTTGAGCTAATGGACTTTGGCGCATTCATCCGAATGGGACCACTTGACGGTCTCTGCCACGTGAGTCAAATCTGTGATGACTTCATTACACAGGACACGAAAGGAAGTGCTCTGCTTGGCAAGGAAACAGGCAGAACCCTCTCAGAGGGCGACCAGGTTCGTGCCCGAATAACATCCATAAGCTTCGAGTCCGGTAATCGATCAGGCAAACTGGGTCTCACCATGCGTCAACCCTTCCTTGGCAAAATAGGGCCTGAGCTCTCGTGGGTCGAGGATGATGTTAAGGCTGCAAGGGGCGAAACAGGGAAGAAGGACAAGAAAAAGAAGAAGAAATAGTTGAGAGGGAAATCGCGTGGCGAAATTAAAAGCGTGCAGAGATTGTCACTACTTGACTAACGAAACTCAGTGTCCAAATTGCAAGAGTACGAGTCTGTCTACTTCATACACAGGCATTGTTGTGATTCTGCCTGGTAGAAGTCCAAAAGATGACCCACGAAAAACGTCGTATATCGCTGAACGGCTCAATATCGACAAGCCGGGCAAGTATGCACTGAAGGTTCGGTAGAACGAACAGACATCGCGTTTACGTTGTTGATGGTGAAAGCTTTATTAGACAACCCCTGGTGGGTGGGCTGACTGGCCTCAGGGGAGGTCATAGAACTAGAAGTGATGCCAATGAAGATTGAAGTTCTTCGCGAGAAAGAGAACAA
>DAOWNS010000089.1 GCA_030642465.1 Candidatus Thorarchaeota archaeon
GAATTGCTTGTCTGCATAGATTCGTCTGAGCCGATCCTCAAGGGCGTTAATCTGAGTTGGAACCATCTTCACCGGAAGTGCGATTTCCTCGCTGATTACTCCGGTAGCCCAATCGGCTTCCTTTACGCTGAGCCCAAGCATCTGAACAAGCCGATCCTCGGCATCTTGCACGCTCGCCGTGAATGTTTCAATGATTTCTGCGGGCAGCATATTCCGCAGAGCACTCCCTTCTGCTCCTTCCATATCTGCAGACTGTAGAATATTGATAATTTGTTGACCACCAAGCTTGATTTCGCTCTTCGTGATTCTTGTCCTAATCTCTTCATTCAGCCATGATTCTATTTCGGCAACAGCAGTCGGGAAAATTTTGGCTGCTTTTCTGAATCTATCTAGTTCGGAATCCATCCCCTCAGTAATGCCTCCATCCTCTTGAAGATTCTCCAGAATCGCGCTCACCTTGGAGAGATTCTCGAAATCAAGATTGTCCCTGAAGCTCATCATGGACTCGTTTTCTGGAAGAGTATTGAACGCTTCAGCAAGTTTGCATGCGGCTTCGATGACTTTGTAGTTTCTGGAATAGAAACTGATCGTTCTTTCAGGCAGGAGCTTGTCAACGGTCCAATCCTTGCCAAGTATCTCAATATTGTCAAACATGTCCAATGAGTCATCGAGAACGCCAAAAGGCGATATGAAGAGCACTAGGTCGTAGCCTTTTGCATAATCTGCTCCACTTTCGCCCTCGGACAGAACATAGACCGGGCACCATCTATCTACTCGCTCGTTTATCAGGGCATCAAAGACCTTATCGTCATTAGTGATAATGACCCGTCCCTCAAGCCTCCTTGGTTTCACTCTTCTATACAGACCACGAACGTCGCTCAGGAGGGCTCCGAGTGAGTCGATTGATTCCTGTGTCAGATTGCGAGCAATCTTTGCAGCATCTGCAAAATACTTTTGCCGCTCACGAATAACATCAATCTTATCCTGAGGCAAAGGGAAATAGAGGAGTAGTTTGTCCTTGCCATAGCTAGTTTTAGCGTATCCACGTATTATTCCGAGCACCTGGTCGAATATCTTGCGCATGTCAGCACTCCGAAGAATCGTGTTTGCACTTACGCCGAATTCGGCCTCAAAGGCACCTTTTACGATATTCACTGCTTGTCTTGAGCCAATTCCTGGTACGGTTGCCACAAGATCAACACGTGAGTCTAGGATGACCTTGAGAGCGACTGCTTCACTACCAAAGTGATCTGTAAGGGCCTTCTTGACCTTCTCACCTACTCCTGGAATGTCTGATAGACTCTCTATGCTCAAGCTCACTTCCCCTGTGTCATAGCTGTATTCTGTCGTCATTCGTGGCCCCTTTAAAGCGTTGACTCTCGTGGGCCACGAGTCCTGTAGTTCTCGATTGACCATCTGGAAAAATACCTCCTTGCACACTGCTTTGACTATTCATTCCTGACATACATTCAAAACCTCGTACAAAATTAGCCTGAGGAGGTATTCGAGCGAAGTTTGGCGCTAAACGGACTAGTAACCTAGGTTCATGTCAACCACATTCCAAGGTTTCTCTCCTCGAATGAAACGTAGGATATTCTCGCCAACAAAACGGATCTGTTCATTCATTATGCCCTCAGAGTACGCCGCCCTATGAGGCGACAACACAACATTATCGAGATCATGGAATGCAAAGTCGTTGGAAGGGGGTTTGATTATACCCTTCCTCTTGCGCGGATACTCCCACCAGACATCTAAGGCTGCTCCACCAATCCTACCTTCTGCAAGAGCTGTGTAAAGAGCCGCCTCGTCAACGATTGGACCACGAGAGATATTGATCAGTATTGATGATGGTTTCATCCATGATAGGAAACGCTCATCCACTAGACACTTGGAATCCTTAGTGAGTGGAAGTGCAAGGATGATGAAATCTGCATCTCGAACTGCGCTTTCTATGTTCTTAATTGAAGATATCTTGTCAACCAAGTTTGTTTTGGCACTATTCCCAGTGCGAGTCACAGCATGAAGTTTCATGCCAAACGGCTTCAGTCGTTCCGCAATTGCAGACGCCACGTTCCCTAATCCAATAAGCAAGCAGGTCTTTCCTCGAATCTCTATGTTAGGCCTTGAACCGCCCCACCCACGAGACCAGTCACCCTTTCGAAGTTCTCGATCACTCACAACGATGTTCTTGGCAGCTGCTAAGAGAAGCATAATCGTATACTCGGACACCTCGGCTGCATTTGTATGAGAATTGCACACGACTATGTCTTCATGCTCTCTGACTGCTTCATGGTCGATTTTGTCGATTCCAGCTCCAAAAGCTTGAATCATCCGTAGATTCGGCGCTGCACGGATGTATTCACCTGGGACACGGCCAGAAGCCACCGCCACAGCATCTCCCCCTGCCTTAATCATGGCTTCAGGATCCCTTGACGACACCACGACCTCAGCTTCATCTCCAAGTATACCCTGAATCGTGTTTATAATCTCTGTATCTTCGTAGGGGACAAGCACTTTCACAGGATTCAACTCCCAAGGGATGCTTGGGCGCATCTCGTTGCTTAAGTCAATACGGATGGGGACCTCGTTGGTTGGTGGGAAATGAGGGCATGACCCCAAAGTCAGGGGCCATGATTATGTGTTAATTAGTACGATCGAGCTACGTACACAATTTCGGTGGCAGGCTTACCACAGACAATACAGACGCCTTCTGGTTGGTCCTCAACATCCATCCTCGTGCCTCTAATCTCGCCGCCTGTCTTGTCTTTGATTTCCTCGTCACAAGCAAGGCCCTCCATCTCGGTGGTACAGAAGGGTATTCGGGCAATCTTTCCCTGATCTAGAGCATCAGAGATTCCGCCCATGGTATCTGCATCCACAATGAGATCCTCAAATTTAGCTTCGGCCATGGCACGTAGATTCTTGTCGATATCCTTGCCAAGGTTGCGCACCCTCTTAACCAGTCCAGCTAGTTCAACGGATTCGCGCTCTAGGAGGTCTCTGCGCAAGAGCACAACCTGTTGCTTCTTCATGTCACGAGGGCCAGCTTCAAGACGAATGGGCACCCCTTTCATCTCCCAGTAGTTGAACTTCCAGCCAGGAGTAGCATCACAATCGTCAAGATGAACTCGGATACCTGACTCGCGCAGCGTACTCTCTATGCTACGGCAGTACTCCATCACCTTGTCTTCATCCGTCCCTCTGAAGATTGGAACAATGACCACTTGATAGGGAACAATCCTAAAGGGGAGTCGTAGCCCTCTGTCATCACCGTGTATCGAAATCATGGCACCAAAGATACGGGAAATTGCAGGACCGTAACATGTCTGAAATGGATGGACGGTTTCGTTGTTTTCATCAAGAAACTTGATGTCAAATGCCTTTGCGAAGTTGTCGCCAAGGTCGTGTGTGGAGGGCAACTGGATCACCTTTCCATCAGGCATTAGGGTATCTGCCGCATAGGTGTTGAGCCCCCCGGGAAACTTGTCCCATTGTGTACGCTTGAAGGTCATAACAGGGAGACCGTACTCCTCTGTAACTACTTCTTTTGTAGTTTCCAAATCCTCCATTACTTGAGCTTCCACCTCGTCATGAGTAGCAAACACATTGTGAGATTCAATCCATAGGAATTCCCTTCCTCTAAGAAAGGGGCGAGTGCTCTTGACCTCAGAGCGGAACACTGAACATCGCTGGTAGCGCTTCAGAGGTAGGTCTCTCCAACTGCGTATCCATAGAGAGTACATTGGGTAAATTGCGGTTTCACTCGTTGGCCTAAGAGCCAGACGCTCTTCCAGCTCTTGACCATCGCCAAATTCCTTGATCCAGAAAACTTGGGGAGTGAAGCCCTCAACATGGTTTGCCTCCTTTGTGAGACTGCTCTCTGGTATCACCGTCGGAAATAGCATGGGCAGGTGCTTTTTGCGCTGTAGGACATCCTCAAGAAGATCGAACATGAGGTTCATCGTCATGGTGCTCCAAGGCAAGAATGGTGTGAATCCCTTCACTCCGTATCTGACGTCAGCGAGCTCAGCCACCCGGCATATCTCTCCATACCACTCAGGGAAGTTCTCTTCCTTGTTTATGCTGAAGATGGCCTGTTTGTTGCTTTTCTTCCCATCATTGCTCATAGTATCATCCTTCTGTGATTTGATAGAACTACAGAGAATCCGCTAGGACAAAGAATCAGTAGTCTAGTGATAGTTCGGAACGCATTCACCTAGCATTAATCGTTCACCAAAGGAGTGTCGGCGGTGTTTGATATTTAAGTTGTACCTTGAGTGTAGCGAGTTCCTATCGTTTGGTTTTCACTTCACCGATATCTTTGACCCGTTTGTCAAGGCTGTGCTTCTTGATCAATTGGGCCACGCCTTTTGGTACCAATGACTCCCACTCGCCACCCCAACGGAGAAGGTCCCGTATATGTCGTGCACTAAACTTAGCCCGATCCAAGAGCTCTGTTTCATCAACCTTAATGCCTGCATCCTTTAGAAGCTCTTTGACAAGTGGATTATGAGTATACGCCTTGTCGAAGTAAGGTACGAAACTCTTGAGGTGCGCCACCCAAATCGGATGGATGTTGATGTCAGGAAGGGGGATAATATCAATGCGCTCTGGCGGCAGACCCTCATCCATTATGGCGCGCTTCAGAAACATAACGCGCTCGCCACCCGTGAATGGATTATCAGGCGTGTAGGCGTACTGGGAGCTTCCAATGACAATCGTCAGGTCTTCGCCCCTCTCCAGAATCTGCTTAATCGTGTGAATATGTCCCTTGTGAACGGGCTGGAAGCGTCCTATGAACACTGACCGCATTGTAATCGTAGAGGGGTGGAATGGCATCCCAGATAAGCCTTGAGTGTTCGAGAAAGCTGACTGAGTAATGACCTTTGAATTGAAACGCAGCGTTTCTTAACAGCGACCCCACATCTACCACCAAGATGGTTGCGATGATTGAGATTGATGGTTCCCACGGCGAGGGCGGTGGACAGATACTGCGAACCTCGGTTTCATTGTCCGCATTAACTATGAAACCAGTAAGAATCACAAATATCCGGGCAGGGCGGCGTAAACCGGGACTTAGAAGACAACATATGGCAGGAATAGAGCTTACAGCTCAGCTTGTCGACGCTTCCGTCAAGGGTTTGGAACTGGGAAGCACAGAAATCGAGTTTGTACCAAGAACAAGGCAGAGTGGTGAGTTTAGCTACGACGTAGGAACAGCCGGTTCCATATCCCTAATCCTTCAAGCTGTGCTTCCGCCTGCAGTGCTATCGCCAGAACCAGTAAGTTTCAGATTAAGGGGAGGCACAGATGTTGCCTGGAGTCCACCAATCGACTACATGCGCAATCTGCTTGTCAATGTCCTGCATCAAATGGGGCCCCGTGTAGAAATCGTCCAGCATCGACGCGGCCACTACCCCAGAGGTGGAGGTGATGTTTCATGTGAAATAATCCCTGTGAAAACGATCCATCCGCTGGACTTGGTGCACTTTGGCGAGCTGCAGTATGTAAATGGCATCTCTCATTGTGTCAGGCTGCCCTCACATGTTGCGGAAAGGCAGGCTTTGTCGGCGGAGAGCATTCTGGCTGAACACGACATAGAAACAGAACACATAGTTCGCGAGAGCTATCCAAAGAACAAGGACCCGCATTTGGGTCCGGGGAGTGGTATTGTTATCTGGGCGGAGTCTCGTGAAGGGGTCCGACTTGGGGCGGACAGGCTTGGAGAGAGAGGCAAAAGAGCTGAGCTTGTTGGTGCGGAATCCGCTCAGCAGCTCCTGAGTGAATTATCAACGGAAATGGCTATCGACTCGCATCTGAGCGACATGCTTGTGCCATATCTTGCTATAGCAGCAGGTAGGAGTAGAATAGGTGTGACTAAGCTGACATCGCACCTAGAAACAAACATCTGGGTTGTAGAACGTATCCTGGGAATCAAGATGACACTTGAAGGAAAAATCGGATCCCAAGGAATCCTGACCTCAGAAGGAATTGGACTCTCCTCTGGAGAGTGATGAAACATATGCATCGACTGACTCCTGAAGGGAAGTCAGATCGACCGCTTCGACAGCGTCTATCATCAATTCGTCGACGCCCACTCCCTCGCTAGCGATAATCTCATGATTCGGCTGCAACTTGATTCTTGCTGCTTTCAATTGCTCTGGAGGAGTGATGTCTACCTTGTTGAAGGCTATCAACAATGGATTGAGGGGAAACATTCTGCGAACCTCGTTGTACAGATTCACCTGTTCATCGATGTTCCAGCCGCAGGCCTCAGAAGGGTCCAACATGAAGATAATGACGTGAGCCAGATACTTGAGAGCTGCAATGGCGGCCCTCTCAATTTCGTTCCTTTTAGCCATCGGGCGGTCGAGAATCCCCGGCGTATCAACGACCTGGACGCTGTGATTGTCTATAATCAGGTGGCCAACGATGACTTCACGTGTTGTGAACGGATAGTATGCAATCTCAGGCTTCGCGGTGGAAACAGCCTTGACAAAGGTGGACTTGCCAACATTTGGGAAGCCTGCACAAACAATGGTGGGTGAGTTGGGACTTATCCCGGGAAGACGGGACATGGTCATCTTGGCTTCGATTATGAAATCTAGGTTCTTTGCAGTAGCTCTCAAGATTGATGATATTCGCCCCTTCGCGGCACTACGTGATCGCTTCAGTTGCTTGAAGTCACCACCCAGTTTTAGTGCCTCAAGATGTTTGCTGGCTATGTCATCGATGAGGCGGATGCAATTGTACACCGCTCCCAAGGATTGCTTAAGCTTGTCAGTCCCCACGAGAACTTCGGTCAATTCAAGGTAGAATGGATGCATACGTTCTAAGGACGGAAATTCTTCAACTGTTATTCGGAGTTTTGCTTTGACGTGTTTCACGAAATCCTGAAGGCGCGTAATCTCTCTGATTCGAGTTCTCTCAACTTTTTTTAGCCTGTGTGAGCTCTTCATGCTCGCGCTCTTTGATTTGCTATGCGCAAACGTGATAATCTCCTCTGCAGTCATGATGGTTGGAATGTTTGCAAAAGGATTCATTCGGCGCATTAATGGACTACATCCTGGCAATTCTTCTTCAATTATTCGAGCATTTTAAGGGTTCCCGAACTGGAGAACGGAAGTTTCCTGCAGTGGCTTTACTCAGCTAATGTCGGATATGGGTAATGTTTTAAAAACAACCGGCATGACCAAACGAGCCAAAAAGGACTCCGTGGAGGCAAATACAAATGTCACTTCCAACAGGCGCAACTATTGTCGGTATCAAGTGTAGTGATGGAGCCGTTGTAGCAACGGACTCCCTAATA
>DAOWNS010000153.1 GCA_030642465.1 Candidatus Thorarchaeota archaeon
CACTACTCTATGGGTGGGATCGATTGTGATAAGAACGGAACAACATCTCTGAAAGGCTTGTTTGCCGTGGGCGAAACCGCATGCATGAGTGTCCATGGAGCCAATAGACTTGGCGGTAACTCTCTCCTAGAAACCCTAGTTTTCGGCGGCATAGTTGGCAAGAATGCGAGCGATTACACAACTAATGCGAAAGACCCTGACGCGGGAGCCGTGGATAACGCGGCCTTCGCTATGCGGGAGAAGATTCAAGCAATCCTGATGAATGAATCTGGAGAATTGGGCGCTGAACTCAGAGAACTAATGGGGACCACCATGGATGACGACGTAGGGGTCTTCAGGGATCCAGAGCGGATGGAGGGTGCGCTCAAGGTCATTAGAATGCTTCAAGAGCGATTCAAAACCGTTTCCATCCCTCGAAGCGATGATCGCTTCAACTACGCTCTCGTCCGAACTCTTGAGCTTGAGAACATGCTCCAGTTAGCATACGCCATCACAGCAGGAGCTATCTGGCGAGAAGAGAGCCGAGGCGCTCACTGGAGGATTGACCATCCTAAACGAGATGATGATAGATTCCTCAAACACACCTTGATCACACTTATCGATGGCGAAATGAAGATTAGCACCAAGAATGTCAATCTTGGCCAGTTTGAAGTGAAGGAGAGAACTTACTGATGCTATTCAGAGTTGCTAGAAGCAGAGAAGGTGGAACAGTTTCGCACTACGACCTCTACAAGGTTGATGTCAAGAAGGGCATGACGGTTCTAGATGCTCTGTTTCAAATCCAAGACAAGATGGACCCTTCAATCTCTTTCAGGTATTCATGCCGCGGTGCTGTCTGTGGCAGCTGCGCTATGCTCATTAACAAGGAACCTCGATTGGCCTGTAAAACCCAGGTGTCTAGCCTCAAGGATTTGAAGATGAATCTTAAGCCGTTCCCAGCCATAACTGACGTACCTCCTGGTTGGAATCCTAATGAAGAGGTATTAGTTGAGCCATTGCCGAATCTCCCTATCCTGAAGGATCTCATTGTTGACATGACTAGGTTCTATAAAGCATTTGAGAGTCTGAAACTATGGGCTGAACCTGCGGAAGGAGAAAAGGCACGCACACAGTCCCCATCTGATAGGAGGAAGATGGAGCGTTATGTCAACTGCATTATGTGTGCTCTATGTTTTGGTTCCTGTCCAGTTAATGCGAAGAAGGAAGAGTATGTTGGACCTTCAGCTCTCGCCAAGGCGTGGAGGTTTCATGAGGACTCGCGGACAGCCGACAAGGAACGTTACTTCAAGGCGGCAACAACTCCTGAAGGAGCGCCTCTCTGTGATTTGATAATGAACTGTGTGAAGGCGTGTCCCAAGGGTGTTGCACCTGGCGGAGCAATAAGGAAGATTAAGAAAAACAGCTAGCACGCTTGATGGCCTCGACTGCTCTTATAGGGCTTGAACTATCCTTGCGTTTCTGGACATACTTAATAACAAAGAGGATATCGGTCTGCTTGTGGTTTGGGTTGTGAGCATTGCCAGAGAACTAACTCAGCAATTATTCGACGGACCTGTACCACTGCTCACTAGGAGAGCTTTGTACTTGCTTCTTTATTTGATGGCTCTCTTTTGTTCGCTTTATCCTGTAACCCCTCTGCTTGGACTCTTCGAATTTATCGGGTTGAGCTTCCTAGTAGCTGCTATTGGATTTGCAATCCAGTATCTCTTCTTCAAGTTCCAGTACTCTAGCTTTGCACATCTGGAGCAGGAGAACATATCGGATGGTGTTTTTGATAATGCGACGGATGAAACAGCTTCGAATCCTGACTGTGGAATATGGATATTTCCAGGGAAAGAGCCATTCACTATTTCGATTTCCAATTTTGTTTTCCGGGCAATCTTAGTTTCTAATCCATTGGCTGAGAAGATGCGTGCAAACGCTGAGAAAACAAAGATTGTACTGTCCAAAAAGATGCTCGATGTAAAGTACACCAAAGGCAGAGTGCATGCGATTATTGGCGTTGTCTTCTTCGTCGGGATTTGGGTGCTTCACGCCCTATGGCTCTTTCCTTACATTTACTATCTTGCAAGTTGGCCTTTCACTTTCTTCGGGTCCCAACTGATGATTTTAACGGTCTATCTCTTCTGTGCTTTGCTTTTCAACTGGATGTTAAGAGGGCTTTCTTGGAAACGAAACCGGTCGATGGTCGACACATATAGGACCTACGGTGTCTTACCTCAAATAGCCTACATAGAGCTACTGCAAGAAGGTCCGATTCCTGACGAGAGGAAGATAGATCTATTAAGAACGTACAAGAAACAAGAGGAGCGGGCGCGTTCGGAACGCAGATTGGCGGCTTTCATCCTACTCTTTGCACTATCTGGTTTCATGACTTCGGTTCCAATCATCATATTCGGGTACGCCTATGGAGCTACCTTATTCCAGCAATCAATATTCTTCACGTTCTGGTTCTTCTTTCTCATAGCTACATGCCTTTCCGATAGATACGATAACAGAGCCGTTTCCGAATTCTGGGATCCATTGATTGATGGTCTGGAGCCTATCTGGACGCTTTAGTCATTTCACAATCTGTGTAAATCTAGTGTTGCTTGAACTCTGTGATTCGCTTCAGTTCACCCTGAATGAATGACCTAATGATGGAGTCAACATCAGACACGCCTTCAGGTAGTTCATAGACTGCAACCAATTCTGATCGAAACACACTGAATGCGCCCCTCCCGATATCAGCCGCAATCACGGCATCAGCTCCTTTGCCCGCAATCAAGCTTTCCACAGCGAGAAGACCGCGTTTCTTGTCTGCCATTGATCCGGGATTTTCCACAGACTCGACTGTTATCACTGTCTTTTCCACGATTTCGACGACACAGAAATAGGGCGCTTTCGCGAAATGTTGACTTACTCTTGAAGAGATTCCCTCATAGGTGCTGACTGGCACTGCCACTCTCAGAATCTTCTTCTTCTCAGGTTCCATGTGAATCATAACGCTCTCGAGTTCAGGAATCAACTGCTTGAGGAGTGCTTCCATCTCATCAGTGAGCGCATGCGCACGGTCCAATGGCATTTCCTTGCTCATTGTTGCATGCATCTCACAGAAGTAAACTGAACCAGCGACTCTTACTTTGATGTTATGGACATCCACGACTCCATGGACTCCCTCGGCTACCCTCTGAATCTCCGCATGCCTTTCAGGAATTGGAGATGCGTCCATCAGGCTCAAGGCCGAATCTCTCACCAGCACGACTCCCTCCTTTATGATGTATGCAGCAAGCATTAGTGCCACAAAGATTTCGATTATTGGATAACCGATGATGGAGAATACCACACCTGCAAGCACGAGAACACCAGCATAAACATCCAGCATGGAGTGCTTGCTGTCAGCAATCAGACTCGGACTGCCAATTTCATTGCCCACCTCAAGCTTGTACTTTGAAAGAACGAAGTACACGATAGCAGAGGACAACGCAGCCGCAATAGGCAGAAACGTTCCGATAATGGGAGTGGGGTCAGTGATACTCTGGACCGATTGCCAAGCGATTCCAGCTCCTGCAATGATAATCATGATGGCGACTACAAAGGAGGCTAAGGTCTCTCCTCTATAGTAACCATAGGGGAATCGCTCATTGGGATCTCTACCCGCGAGCCGCAATCCTGACCACACCATAATCGAGGCAAAAATGTCCGCTAAGGAGTTGATGGCATCAGCCATAAGAGCGACACTACCACTCAGCAAGCCAATGCTACCCTTCATTATTGCGAGGACCACCATCAGCAGAGCAGAAACCTTCTCCACTTTCTCTCCTTTGACATACTTGCTTCTGTCAGGACCTGCATAGTCGTCAATAGACATCAAGGGTCGCCATTTCCTAATCTGACCCTTGTACTAGTTGAAGGTTGTCCTCTGGTACTTGGCTTCCAACTCGGCCAATCTGGATTCCGCAAGACCAATTGCAACTTCAGAGGAATCACAGATTATCCACCGTCTACGTGTTCTCTCAGCCGCAACCGCTGTGGTTCCTGATCCTGAGAAGAAGTCTGCCACAATCTCTCCTGGCTCGGTTGCAGCCTCTATCATCCTTTCTACAAGCGCTACAGGTTTTTGGGTCAGGAATCCCGTAAATTCCTTTGAAGCACCTTGAATGGGCGGAATATCCATCCACAGATCAGAAACAACTACACCCGGTATGTCAGACAAATACTGCTTCCTAGAATAGCGTCCATTCTTGCTCCTGTAGATTATACCTTCATTTTGCCACTTGTCCAGTGTTTCTTTCTTGTACAGGTAAGGAGCAGTTCTCCCCTCCCATTCAAATTGCCTTCTGGTTTCGGACCGCTGGATCCCGTGAGCCTCGATCTCAATGAGCCGGAATCTACCTCTCTCATCCTTGTAGCTGTAAGGTTTCAAGGACTTCTCGTCATGTTTTCGGTAGATTGAATGAGTCTTGAACTTTGAAGCATTCTTCGCGTATAGGAGAATTATGTCATGTTGACTGCCAAAACCTTTGCTCTGTGCCTTGGGGCTATTCGTACGCTTCCACACCAGCTCGTTAACGAAGTTGGAATATCCGAAGAGATCATCGAGGATAGTCTTGACGTAATGAGAAACATGCCAGTCAAGATGAACCCAGAGACTCCCATTCTTGTGGAGCAGATCTTTCATTGCTCCAAGTCGTTCCTTCATGAAACGTAGGTACTCTTCAAGCCCCCCATCCCATCGATCGTTGTACGTGCTCGTATCCCGCAACGTTGGGGCGCTTGATGCGTCGCCGATGCCCTTCTTCTTCAGAGTATACTCTGTGCCCGAAAAGAACGGGGGATCGACATAGATAAGTCGGATTTTTTCTTCGAGCTCATTGCCAAGATGCTTCATTGCAGCTAGAC
>DAOWNS010000262.1 GCA_030642465.1 Candidatus Thorarchaeota archaeon
CTTGATGGGTGCATCAAGCCAATCGAATGCCTCCTCTTGAACAATGGCAGCAATCTCAGCAGTTGTTGCTCCAGTCTTCGTTTCCTCTGTTACGAGAACTAGACGTCCAGTCTTTTTCACTGAGTCAATGAGGGTCTTCTTGTCCAGGGGTACCAATGTGCGTGGATCAATAACTTCGGCACTGATTCCTTGCTTGGCCAGCTCGTCGGCGGCCTCAATGGCCTTGTGCACCATGAGGAAGGTTCCCCATATCGTGACATCGTCGCCCTCTCTGTGAACTCTTGCTTTGCCGAACGGGATTAGATACTCTTCGTCAGGTACCTCCTCCTTTTGGTCATAGACAAGCTTGTGCTCGAAGAACATCACTGGATTAGGGTCTCGGATAGCTGTTTTGATGAGCCCCTTAACATCGTAGGCAAAGGATGGTACAGCGATCTTGAGTCCCGGTGTGTGCATGAACCAAGCTTCAAGGCTTTGCGAGTGATGAGAGGCGAGGTTCTTTCCTCCTCCAAATACACTTCGCAGCACAAGTGGAACTGAAGTCTGTCCTCCGAACATATACCTCAGTTTCGCCGCCTGATTGCAGACTTGGTCCATAGCTAGTGTGATGAGGTCTCCGAACATTATCTCAGCAACTGGAATCATCCCGGTGATAGCCGCTCCAAGCGCAGCTCCTGCAATTGCATTCTCAGATATTGGAGTGTCTCGGACTCTGTCATCTCCAAATTCCTCGGCAAGACCTTTCGTGACCTTGAAAGCTCCTCCCCAGTTCCGGCCAACGTCCTCTCCGATGATGAAGACTCTCTCATCGCGTAACATCTCCTCACGAAGGCCTTCCTTGAGGGCATCTCTGTATGTTTTCTCAGGCATCTAGGCCACCTCCGCGAAAACGTCATCTAGTACTTCCTGTGGCTCCGGATACTCGGATTTTATTGCGAACTCAGCAGCATTGTCGACTTCCTTCTGCAGCTTCCTTCGAATGTCCTTGGCTTCTTTCTTTGTCAGCGCCTTCTTCTCCAAGGCAATGTTCTGAATGGTTTCGACGGCATCCTTGCTGAGCCAAAAGTCGACCTCTTCCTTAGGCCTGTACTTGGCTGGATCGAATCTTGAATGTCCTCGCATCCGATAGGTCTGACATTCTATCAGGCTTGGTCCTCCACCCTCTCTTGCTCTTTTCACTGCTTCTAAGGTGGCTTCGTAAACCTCTACTGCATTGTTTCCATCCACCACACAGCTTGGAATACAGTATGCTTCAGCTCTCTGTGCTATGTTCTGACTAGGACAGGTTAACGTAATTGGCGTACCCATAGCATAGAAGTTGTTCTCAACGATCCAAATTACTGGCAGTTTCCAGATTGCTGACATGTTGAGGGACTCACCGAAAGTTCCGTTGTTTGAAGCACCATCGCCAAAGAAGCAAGCGACAACCTCCTTAGTTCCTCTCATTTGGCATGAGAGAGCAGCACCTACCGCGATGGGTAAACCGGATGCAACGACACCTGTAGCCCCGAGCACTCCAGCTTTGAACTCCGTGATGTGCATTGAGCCGCCCTTGCCCTTGCAAGAGCCGGTTCGCTTTCCAAGTAATTCAGCCAGTGCAGCTTTCATGTCTGCACCCTTAGCAACAACATGACCGTGGCCCCTGTGTGTACTCTGAACCCAGTCGCTCTTCTTCAGTGCCATTGTCACTCCAGCTGCCACTGCTTCTTGCCCTAGGTATAGATGCAGGGTGCCTGGAACAAGATTTTCTCCGAAGAGGTCCCAGACCTTTTCTTCAAAGAGGCGAACCTTCAAAGTTCGCGTGTACAAATCGACGAGCTTCTTCTTTGTGACTGCCATTATGGAATCCGCCTGCCCGACATGGAGCTTCTGGGCGCCTCCGTTGGTCACATCAGATAAAGGCTTCGAAGTAGATGCCATGATGGATGGGTGTGACGTTCATTCAGCTCCGATTATGACCGCAAAACCTGATTCCTAGGGCACGTTCTTGATAAGGCTGAAAAAACAAACAAAGGAAGGGCCAATCAACGAGCCCTTCACTTGTCTTTCACTTCGTCAGGAGGAGGTAACTGGTCGACTTTTCTGGGTTCTTGTTTGAACTCGACACCTCTCTCTGATTCCAGTGATTCTGTGTACAGTACCTCGCCTGTAACGATGGCATCACGCTCGATGTATATCGTGCGACCGTAGACGTTCTTCACCCTGGCGCGCTCCTCGATTCGGATGTCATCACCATAGAGTGAGTCCGTCCTTGCGCGTTCGCGGATTAGAATTTCCTTTGAGTGCACAAAGCCGCTAACTTCGGCCTTCTTCCCAATACGGAATCCATCTTCGGCATAAGTTTCCTTGGCATCAAGTCTTCCACCAACTATGATGCGGTATGTCTTGATCTTGCCGCCCACCTCTATTCTGCCGCCTACCTTTATCTTCCTTTCACAGGTCAGGTCTTTTCCGACTTCGATTTTTCCTCCGACTTCGATATCATCACTTAAGCGGAGTGAACCATCCACGCGGATCTTCCCGCCCACGTCGATTGTAACGCCAGTCGCGTCACCATCAATGCCCACACTACCTCCGACATCGATTGTGCCGAAGGTTAGGTCACCTAATGCCTTGAATGAGCCTCCCACATCAACAGAGTCCACCTTGGAACCTGAGCCAACTCTTGCAGATCCACCCACGTCAATCTCTTCGACCTCAACAGCTCCCTCAGCCTTGAAGCTTCCGCCGATGTCCACCTTACCAATGCGGCCAACTGTACACTTGCCGGATCCACCGACCTCCAGCTCATCGCAATCGATACGGCCTTCAACCTTAATCGATCCTCCGGCGTCCATTCTTTGAACTTCTGCATCACCCATAATCTTGATTGAGCCGCCTCCGTTCAGTCGCCTTGCTTTAGCGTTTCCTCCAACTCTGATTGATCCACCGCCCTTGCCAGAGTCACATGTCAAATCCTTCCCGACGCGTAATGAACTGCCAGCCTCTATCATACGGGCCTTGGCACTTCCTGAAACCTCCAGTGTACCCTTTTTCACAACAGCGCTTTCTTCAACAGTTAGGTCACCGTTCACAATGATGCGGTTTCTGGTTTTTGCGTCTAAACTATGAGCTCTTAATGAGCCATCAATCTCTAGCTCGCCCTGCACATATAGCGTCCCAGTGATCACAATCTCGGAACCTTGCTGTGGAATCAAGTGTCTGCACCTCTTGATTTCAACGTCGCC
>DAOWNS010000228.1 GCA_030642465.1 Candidatus Thorarchaeota archaeon
CAGTCTACAAAGGTTTCAACAGTAGGATTCGACACTACACGCTTGGTCAATGCACCACCGACCTCATTGATACGCGCACGCCATGACGTGTCTGTCAGGAAGTTCCTAGTTTCGAGGCCTGTAGCACCTGCCAACACAACATGGGGCATGTGAGCACTTGATATGTTCATTATCTCGCCGACGCCAGGAGCTCCAGGTTTAAGCCGTATTTCAAAACCGCCAGCCACCTGCGCCAGCACGTCACCCAATCCAGTGTGATTCGTGACCTCGGCGTAATGGGCGTATCTCGCTGCTTCTTCCAGCGTCAAATCGTTGTTCAGAATATGACCAAGTGAGATAGCTGCACTAAAAGCACCAGCCCCAGATGCTCCAAAACCAACACCAATAGGTAGAGCAGACTCGTGCTGAACTCTAACCTTCATGTTTCCATTGTGTTGACTGAGCAATCGTTCTACCACCGTTCTAGTCACTGGAGCATGTATGATCTCATCATTGTATTCCACGATTATCTCGCGGGCGGCTTGTTGTACGACAGTCACCGTGGTGACTGTTCCAGCGGTCACAGAGAAACCAGCACCTACAGAACCACGATGAAGGGGATCAGCATGACCATCATGTATTTCGAAGAGGCCTGTGATGTGTCCCGGCGCGAAAGCGCGCGCCTTTTTCAGTCGCGAATTCAAGGTGTTGGTCGTGCCTTATGAAGAAAAGGTAAGTATAAAGTAATGGCAAGTATAAAATAGTAGGTATATACATGTATATATTTCGCTTAAACAAGCGGGACGGTGAACCTAGTCCCCATCTAGTGGCACCAAGCTAGTATTTTGCTTGACTCGTGGACCCCTGGAAGCAGATTAAGTGACCCGATATATACATGTATATATTTCATCCGAAATCTGGACGATAGCAGAATCAATCCTTGTCTAGTGGTACTAGGCTTGTGTATTTCTTCACTCGGGGGTCATCGGAAGCAGGTGCAGGATAAGCCCAACGCGCATCTATATCGCGGCCGCTCAGGTCGAAGACATTAAAGCTGCCAGAAGACCAGGTAAGGGGGCTGAAGCCCAACAGCAGGCTTTGAGTTCTCCAGCTCATTGCAACGAGGTGCCTGTTCATACCGGCGGTGGGGACAACTAGGAATACGTTTGAAAGTTCCATTAGTAGCGAGGTGCTTATTCTGTAGAAGAAGCTGTATGTCTTGCGATGCTCTTCAGAGCCTAGGCGCCTCAGATCGTTCAGGTACCGCATTATTGTCGTGTCGTGCACCGTGGGATCCATGACATCAGCAAGTTCCTCCACGTCAACTGCTACAGCTATCTCGAAGTAATATGCAAGAGGAAACTCTGCAACATAGAACACTATGAATTTGTCTTTGGTGATGGCTTGATAGAGGTGCTGGAAAATGGCTTGTTTTGAGTAGAGTAGTTTGGGGTCCAGTTTTGCCGCTTCAGCTGTTGCAGTCTTGCTGGAAACGGTCAGCCGATACATATCGTCGAGCATATCTCCGTCGTACCCTATTCGAACTAGATGATAAGGCAGTTCTTTCGTTTCTGGATTGAGTCGATTTGTAGATTTGAGGAATTCGTTGAAGTCACGTTGAAATGTGTCAACTTCAGCATCATTGTCAAGGACGAATAGGGACTGGGATGGTGTCCCAAATGCAGACACAACACGATTGAAGATTTGGAATTGGGCTCTCTTTTCTGGCTGGAGCTTGCTTAGAATATCGTCGAATTCTGAGGGAGGACCAGCCAATAGTTCGCACCTGCCATCGTAATGTCGAAACTCTATCGCGTCGCCAAAGAGGCCCGTTACAGTTCCTTCAATAGCGACTGCCAACGCGCACACTCATAGACGGCTTTACCTCTAAGGTGCCCGTTGTTGGCGTACAGGCTTTTCTTTGTTACCTCATATATTCTTTGGGGACATACACAGGTTATGCTGCATTATGGTCAGCTTCGTTCATTTTATCTGCATATGCTCCGAGGATTTCAAGAACAAAAGTGTCAGCCGAACATACCTCAAAACTGATCAAAGGCAGTCTCAGTAAACTTCTGGAGGATAGAACCATTGCCCTTTGCGTCACAGGGAGCGTGGCCGCTGTCGAGTGCGTTGCCCTAGCACGGAGCCTCATGCGACATGGAGCTGAAATCTACGTAGTTATGAGCGCAATGGCACAGAATATAATTCACCCAGATCTACTTGAATGGGCAACCGGGAATCCAGTCGTAACGGAACTAACCGGTCAGATTGAGCACATAACTTTGGCGGGGAAGCACGATGAGCACGTCGATATGGTCCTAATTGCGCCAGCTACAGCAAACACCATCGGCAAGATTGCCAATGGCATTGATGACACGCCAGTGACAACCACGGTTTCTTCAGCAATTGGAGCGGGTATCGAAGTCCTGGTCGTGCCTGCCATGCACGAATCCATGTATGATCATCCTGCGGTGATTAAGAACATCGAAGTGCTTAGAGGGATTGGAGTTCACGTTATGAACCCCAAGATGGAAGAAGCAAAGGCGAAAATTCCTGAAGTTAATGCAATAGTCAGTGAGGCTATCGCACTTCTTGGACCTAAGGACCTTCAGGGCATGCATTTCTTGATAACTGCTGGACCAACAAGAGGCTGGATTGATAGAGTGCGTTTCATCACAAATCCGTCTACGGGAAAGATGGGCATTGCCATCGTTGAAGAAGCGATAGCAAGGGGAGCAGAAGCGACTTTGATTATGGGCCCTACCGAACAGAAGGTGCCCGACAGAGCCAACTTCAAGAGTGTAGACACATCCAAGGACATGCTGGACGCAGTGATGACGGCACTGTCTGATGGAGAAGTGAACGTACTTGTATCAACTGCTGCTGTGCTTGACTACACTCCCGAGAAAACTGTTGACAAGAAGATTGAGTCAGGCGACGAACTCACTGTCAAACTTGTCCCAACGAAAAAGATTATCGAAGAAGCTAGAGCCAAGCACAAGGGTCTATTCATTGTGGGTTTCAAAGTGGAGTCAGGCGTGACCGATGAGGAGTTGAAGAATCGTGCCCACCGGAAGATAGAGTCTGGCACATGCGACTTAGTTATCGCGAACGACGCTCAAAGACCTGGCGTTGCATTTGGAACGGACACGAACGAGGTTTTGATAGTCGGTCAGAAGGGATTAATTGAAAAAATCCCCATATCATCAAAAAGAGAGATAGCTCGTCATGTGGTGAATGCAATAGTGAAAGCCCTATCAACACACAAGTAATAGTGTGTGGAATGTAAGTTAGAGAATCTCCAGAAGGCTTTTCGCCATCCGTTTCATGTCCACAAAAATAAGGCCCAGCTGAGCGTCGACTTTCGCAAGGACGAGGAGGAGTGCACTATCGCCCACGGATGTAAGAAGAGTAAACCCTTTGTCAGCCTTGACGTATATTTCCATGAGGGTTCCCCTGTCAAGCTCTCCAGCTGCTTTCTCACCTAAGGAGAGCATCGCGGCGCTGATGGCAGCCACTCGATCATGCTCGCTCTCTGGGAGGGCAGAAGAAATCATGAGCCCATCCATTGACACGAGTGCGGCACCCTCGACACCAGGTACGGCTTCAAAATCGCGAATGGCCTTGTTAATTGCGTCTACACGGCTTGACATTCTTGTATCCTCAGGTCAGTGACAAGGAAGCGTTTTGGCTCCCGTTGTATAAAGC
>DAOWNS010000372.1 GCA_030642465.1 Candidatus Thorarchaeota archaeon
ACAGTCTTGGACATCAATATCCTTGACTGATGTTCGGTTCCTGATTCATTGAGGTCTGCTCTGCAAATTCTACTGAATCTGCGATAAGTCTCACGTCCTCTCCACAGGCGTTTTTTGGCTCCGTCCAACTGGCGGCGACCAAATTATATGGAGGCCCTAGCAATCGGCATTGAACGTCCACACCACTCAATCCTGAGCAGTATGTTATAACCACCTACAAAATGTCCAAAATCGCACAAGTTTTTCGCAGCTGTTGCATACCCTCAATGGGCTCATCAAGAGGGGGTTATTGAAGAATTCTAGCATGGGAAAAGCGTATTCTCCCGGAACGTCTGGGCATGGGATGACACATTGTTGGAAGAGATTCACAAGTATTACGACTCTGGGGAATGCGAATTTCTCGAATGGGTGGGGAAGTCAACTCCCGATGATTTGGCCCGAGTGATTCAAGAAGGAGAAGCCCCACCGTTGTTTGTCGGAATGGCAATACGAAAGCTTATCGCGACTATGTTCACACATATCAACTACCATACCGGGCATCTGCAAGCTATACACAAGGACTGGCTCAAAGGTCAGGCAGGAGCCCGTAAATAGCGCCTTGAAGGTTGATGATACTGTGGTCGGAGCGACGGGTCGGGGCAAACTGGTAGATGCATTGCTTGTTGTCATCGCAGTTGTCGCTCTTTCAGTTGCACTTTGGATATGGATAGCAGCAGCTCCTATTGAACGGGAAGTCGTCTTCCTAGCCACCACAATCGCTCTCGTGATTGCCTTGGTGCTTGTCGTCAACGTGGTTGTATTGATGATGTTCCGCCTTCAGAAGCGAATTTCACACTTGGAGGGCGAGATTTTTCAGAATGATGCTCCATCCCAAGAATCTACAGAAGAACTGGTCATTGTCGTTACTCTGACTAACACTGAGCGCCGGATCATAAATAGACTGGAGGAAAGTGAAGGCCGACTGACACAGGATGAGTTACGACGAGCAACTGGGCTCAGTAAATCAACTTTGAGTGTCACATTGACCACATTGGAGCGAAAGAGTCTGGTTGAACGAGAGATAAGCGGAAGAACGAAAATCGTGACGCTCAAGCGAAGAGTTTCGCGATGAAACCCTCAAAACACGTGATGGTATCCCATCTTTTGGAACGGTTCAGGACACTCATAACACTGTTGTAACTGAAATAAGGGATGATAGGCCCTCTTCCTCGCCCGGTCTGAACGGTTCACCGAAAACCGCTATTATACTTCGTTTCCTCTCTTTTGCTATAGTCCAAGAGGACTTAGGATTGTAATTGCCGTGAAACCTAACGATCTAAGATTCATTGCATTAGGATTGCTTGTGAGCATAGCACTGCTCAACATTGCACCCAATGCAGCACTAGCTGATCCGGGCACGCACGCCCTAGCACAGATTGTGGAGCCCTTCGAGGAGATGCTCCCCGGAGTATATGTTGCATCCATGTGGTGGAACGAGTCCGGTTCGGATTTAGACTGGACGTTCGATAACATTCAACCTGGCTACGGGGATCAGGTCATAGAGGATGTCTACGAGCATACCTTCTATGTTGAGGACACGAACGGGACTGGATACTATATTCTGGAAGAGAGTGTTTCCGAGTGGTCTTACAATTGGTCATTCTCCAATCTC
>DAOWNS010000355.1 GCA_030642465.1 Candidatus Thorarchaeota archaeon
ATGAATCTCTACAACCAAGGCTTCAGCTCAGGACAGATCACAGAAGCACTCTGGAGTCGTCTTGGAGTCGCTCGACATCCGAGTAGCATCCGACGAGTCATCAAAAGAATGTAGCCTACCAGGATTACCAAGGACATTTGCAAGAGCTTGGAAATACACGGGATCAGCGAGCCTTCTCAGCAACTCCTTGGAACCGTACTCATTTACAATGAACTCACACAACGCGCTAGCCATTGGCATCATGCGCTTAACAAGCCAGTGGGGTGCCTTCCCCGGATGTAGCTTGAGTTGTGCAATACCTGCCCGCTTCAAAGCCATGTACAACCTATGTATGAATGGTTTCTTGCTTAGATAAGCATAACAGATGCCTGAAACTAATGCTAGTGTCCCCTCTATGCTTGAAGTGACATCCGCACCTCGTCAAGACCCTTCTTTGCTTCTTCCCCTACAAACCCTAACAACTTCTCAAGCTTATCACATATGTAGTCGCTACAGTGGGCACAGGTTTCCACGCTTCGTTCGCGTGCGCAAGCACGAACTTCACACTCGTAGCAATGCTTGAAGAGTTCGTCGCTGTCAGACCGACAGCCATCACAGTTGATTTCTTCAGGCTTAACAGTCCATTCGGGTGAAGACCAACGTTTTGCTGTCTTCACACGCAGCTCATCGTCATTTGTGCGCTTGGCGATGTATGCTCCGCAACTGGTGCAGATTAAACCACAATAAGATATCATCTTCTCGGTCATGGCATCTGCTTTCACGTCAATCTAGTTTATGAGATGACGGATTAGCGCAAAGCGGAAACAGCAACCGAGCCAGTTTTCTACTCACCACTTCAGTTTCTTGCTGGCCTCTCGGATGACTAGGCGTGTCATCACATCACGATGCTGATCTATGAACGCCTTGACAGTTTCTGGTTCTCGTTTGCTAAGTTCACGCAAAACCCAAGCAGCAGCCTTTCCTACAAAGAACTCCTTGTCCGAAATATGCGGCCGAATGGCGTGCAATATTCTTTCCGTGTATTCATCCTTGTATACTGACTTCTTGGAGAGATGGAGGTAGGGCAAAATACTGGCTCGACGTCGCCAGAAATTCTCACTCATGCTCCACTCGGTCAGAGTCTTTTCGATACTACGGTTTCTCAGCAGAAGAGTGCCTACGCACAATGTTCCCAACGGGTCCATGAGACCCCATGTATCAACATCGTCTATCCATCGAGATGCAGTATCAAGAGCACTTGCAATATCTCCCCTTTTCGCGTACCTCTCCAGCACTCGTATTGCTGCAACTCGCGACTCAAAGATAGTCTGCTTCCAGAGCTCTTCCATGAGAGTTACGAGCTGCTCTGTCGAAAGCCCCTTTGTGAATTTCGTTACCGTCTTCTGAATTAACGGAATCTTTACTCCAATGAATTCGAGTGAAGAGGTCTTCATATACCTGGCAACTGCTTCTGCTTGTTCAGGATTGCCGAGTTTACTTAATTCCTCCAGAACCTCTTCTGCCGCTGTCATGATTACTTGGCCCCCCCGCTGACTGTTTTCGGCCGATATTACAATATTGCCTCTCAAGATAGCCTTTTATTCAATCCGGATAACTAGATACCAGTCGGTGGAACCGGCAGAATTCTCTCTCGGAGCCTGATGTGATAGACATGCCAGAGATTGCAGAGTGGAAAAACGCAGTAGAGTACAAGACCTTTCTCAAGTCAGCACGTGAGAATGTAGAGATAATGAAGGCACGATACGTTGATCTTCTGGTAAGCGAGGAAGAAACCGAAACCCTCAGTGGTATCCAGAATCGAGTGGACATCTTGGTCTTTGGTACAGATCGATGCAACGACACCGCCGGCAACTTACCTGTTTTAGCACGGATGGCATCACTATCGCCCAACGTGGAGCTGCGCATTCTAGACAGTGATAAGAATGGACATTTCCATGACGCCCTCAAGGTTAACGGGAAGAAGA
>DAOWNS010000230.1 GCA_030642465.1 Candidatus Thorarchaeota archaeon
AGCATTGGCATATCCGACGTATGCGAACGGCCCTCCAAGCTCATCCGTGATCATGATGGCCATGAATCCTGCGATTGAGTTCATTCCAATTGCACTGATTGCAGCTGCTAGAACTAGAATAATCATCCCACGGCGTCGAAGCAGGTCTGAGAAGCTGGCGGGAAATTTCTCTTTTAGGCGTTCCAAAGGTTGCTCCTTTACAAGGAAGATGCTACTAAGCGCAGCTCCAGCACTGAGTAGAGCAGCTACTCTGTACAGGGTGAACATCGTTTCCGGAGTGTAGACAAGTCCACTGAATAGTGCTCCAAAGAACCAGCCGGCGGACTGAGCCATCAAAAAATAGCCAAGCGTTTCCCCCTTTTTCGAAGTTCGATCGGTAAGATACGCCTGTCCCATAGGCAATGCTGCAGAGGAGAAGGCTGCTCCAATTGAAACCACAATCAGATAGTGTGTGTAGCTAGAAACAAAAGATGTGGCTATGAAGGTTGCTGCATAGCTGAAGAAACCGAGCACCATGAAAGGCCGCCTTCTATTGATCCTGTCTGACCACGCACCCCAAACATTGACAGAGAGCATTGTGACTAGTGCGGGAAGAGCGAGTGCCACAGTAAGAAGGAACTCTGATGGCACATCAAGCTCCCACTTGATGAAATGCGTGACAAACTGCCATGAGATCGCCAACCCAAGTGACTGAAGCGCGTAGGCGAAGTAGACGGGCAGGGAGGTGTTGTTCAGGGGTTTCATATAGAAATCGCTCGGCTAGCAGTGCACTGAAGCTTAGCAGATATTAACCATTCTGGTTGATGCCAGTAACGGATATCTATTCATTATTCAGGAAGCACCTGCTCCTCACCTGAGCTTAGACCCAATGAATTCGACTTCGAAGGTCTTCCAAAGCAGGGGGAATGCGGGTTCTGCTACTGAGCTGCTCATCAGCTCTCAGAGTCAGTGCAAATTGCGATGTTGGGGCTTCAGTTTGAAGTGTTGTCAACTGAGGACATTCAAATAGTGCTGACACATCAAGACTCTGCAGTGCATTATCATGAAGCCACAACTCGCGGAGATTAGAGCACAGACCGAGAGGTTCAACATTCAACTCTTCAAGTCTGTTCGAGTTCAGGTCAAGTTCCTCAAGGGAGGAACAGCTATCGAGCGCCGAGAGATTAATACTCGATAGACGGTTATGCGCAATCCTAAGCCACTTCAGTCGCGCGCAGTGACTCAACAGTGAGAGGTCAATACCTGCCAATTGGTTGTTTGAGAGAAATACCTCCTTGAGATTACAGTCATGCCCAAGATCTGGAAATGCAATGTATTGTAATGAATTCCCCGAGAAATTCAGCATTTCAAGACGGACACACTGACTCAGGGACGACAGGTCAATCTCTCTAAGTCGGTTCTGTTGACACCGAATAAACTGCAAGTCAAAGCAATGATTCAAGGGGGATGTATCAAGACTTCCAATCTCATTGTTCGACAGGTCAAGCAATTTCAAATCACTGCAATGACTTAGTGGAGATAGATCAATTGTAGCTATTCTTCTGAAGCTTAGTTTGATGACTTGATCGTTTGTGCCAAACTCCTCAGTTTCCTTACGTCCATCGGCTGTTGCGTACCGTACTTGTATCCGTCCCATCGGTATAGACACGAGATACGAGCCACTATAATCGTCTTCTTGTTGTGACATGATGCCTTAGTCGCAGACTATTTGTGGGCGAGAGCTAGCCGTTCACCCATGTCCGACGGTAAGGATGAACCCGTCCTAAGAGTTGAGAACCTTCACGCGTTCTACACATCGAAGAGTGGCCTTGTAAGAGCAGTCAACGATGTCACGTTTGAAATCAAGGAGGGAGAAGCTGTCGGCCTTTTCGGAGAGTCGGGTTCCGGAAAGACATCTATCGCACTCGCGATTCTTGGCATCTTTGACAGAATGTCAAGATACTACGCTAGTACTTCAGGGGACAACGAGAACCAACAGCTCTGGGCACTGAAAGATAAAGCCAAGAAACAGGGCCTTACATCAGCGGACATGGAAATTGATTTGCCAGGAGTTGAGGGTCACATTTGGTACAAAGGCAATGACTTGGTTGCGCTTGATGAGAAGGAGTACCGCAAAATTAGGGGAAATGAGATAACGTATGTGCCTCAAGGCACGGCAGTATCGCTTAATCCATACAGCAAGATTGCGCCTCAGATTGCAGAGGCGATTTGGATTCATGATGAAGACGGTGTCTTTTGGGAGCGTGAAGTAGCGAGATTGGTTTTGGAAACGCTGGACGTGGTTGAGTTGGCAGACCCTGACATCAGGCAGAATCTGAAACCAAGCGAGTTCAGCATGGGAGAGGACCAAAGAATCCTCATTGCGATGGCAATGATTACGAACCCAGTGCTGATGATTGCTGACGAACCAACCACTGCAGTCGATGTTGGAGTGCAGCGCAGAATACTGGATGCGATTATGCTCGTTCGCGATAAACTGAAGATTGCCTTTTTGATCATAAGCAACGACCAAGGTGTGATTGCGCAAACCTGCGATAAGATAGCGGTGATGTCGGCAGGGAGAATAATGGAATTCGGTGACGTCAAGACAGTGCTAATGAGTCCCGGACACCCATTTACTAGGGCTTTGATAATGAGCAATCCTTCTATGGAAGTCATCAGGAAGATACGGGAGAAGGGGCTTCGCATCCGAGGCATACCCGGCAATCCCCCGGATATGACAAACCTACCTCCAGGTTGCCCGTTTAGCGAGCGTTGTGATTACGCTCAGGACATCTGCAAAGAGGAAATCCCCGAGTACAGGGAGGTAGAGCCAGGCCATTGGATTTTCTGTCATCGGTACGAAGAACTGCCGAAGTTCTGACAGCACAGTGGGCATCATACCATCCTAGCAACTCTAAGAATCCAGTCCTTACTCTCATTCTCCTGCTCACGATCTTTCTTTCGGATCCAGCCGCGAAACATGTGCGTGGACACAAGCTCATTGGAGAAGCCTTTCACAAGGGGTCCGAAGTAGCTCTTCTCGATGTGTTTCTCCGCGCTCTGGTACAGGCATTTCGCCCAACCGAGAATAAAGACTGCAACGCGTTGATAATGCATCGAAGATGCTTGGGCTGCAACGAACTCAGACATCGACTTCATTGGTCGTTCAAAATAGATGGGAGACCCAATAACAAGCAAATCGTAATCGAAAGGCTCAGTCCCCTCTGGACCCCTGGCAACAACCTCAATCCCTTCCATTTCCTCAAGAGCTTCAACCATCCATTGCACTATCTGTCTTGTTGCTCCTCTCTTGCTATCGAAGACAATGCATACTCTCAAAATACAACCATCCAGTCCTACCTAGCAGTCACTCCGACTTTTTCGAGTATATACAGGTTTCTTGACGATACGTGAAACCAACGACTTAAAGCAAAGAAGAATTGTTCAGCCCTCGTGATTGCCATGCCCGAAGAGGACGCGCTTCTTGTTGTTGAGAATCTAAGGGCATACTATGCCTCGAAGAGAGGACTGGTCAAAGCAGTGGATGACGTATCCTTTGAGATTAGGAAGGGAGAGTGCGTCGGATTGCTCGGCGAATCAGGCTGCGGTAAGAGCAGCATGGCTTTGGCGATAATGGGTCTTTTTGGG
>DAOWNS010000020.1 GCA_030642465.1 Candidatus Thorarchaeota archaeon
CTCCGAAGGGGCCGATTAGAATCGCCCCTACTTCAATGCATGAATCACCCTTGCCCTGATTTATTTCAGCCATCGAGCCTACAAGTCATATGGACCATGGGAATAGAATAGAAGATGGCGATGGGTTTATGATGGCTGGAGCGCGCTGGCCCAACATGGCACCGGAGTTATCTACCTGCTCATTGGGATTCCTTTTCGGTTGACAGGTTGTTCAAGGAGCTGGAGGAACATCCATGCGAATCTGTGCTTTCCAAAGACACAGGTTAAAACCTGGAGCCAAGCAAGCAGATCATGCAGGTATGGGATAAGCTTCAAGCAAGTATACGAGATGGAGCCATCAAGATATGAGAAAGCAGAATGGGTTTCCGAGAATTGCCATTATTGTATTCTCTCCGCACGGAAATACCCTCAAAGTGGCAGGAGCGGTGAAGGAGGGGTTTCTCAGCCAAGGGATTGAGCCTACGGTCATCGACTTAACAGGAGCGCCTTGGCACGAAATACGGGATTTTGCATATTCTATATTAAACGATTACGACTTGCTGGTTCTCGGGTCTCCAGTGTACTCGGGAAGAGTCATTGAACCCATTAGGATATTCCTGTCAGGACTGCCGGACACTGAGGCCAAACTTGCAGCTGTCTTCGTTACATACGGTCTGATTAGCGGGAATGCCCTGTTTCACGCAGCACAACAACTATCCAAGAAGGGCTACGCGATTCTAGGCGCTGCAAAGATAGTCGCCAGCCATTCTATGGTCTTCGAGGACGAGAGGGATCAGTTCATACTACGTCCAAGCCAAGAGGATCTGGATCTCGCAACGACCTTTGGCCGTGTTCTTGTCGATAGGACTAATCATTCCGGGTTGGAGCGAGTGCCAGTGGACATGCTGAAACCTAAGAAGTCTCTTGCAGTTCGCATTTTTAATAGATTCATGGCAACTCGGTTTGGCATGGCTATACTTCCCCACGTGCGTTTCACCAGAGAAACATGTATCCAATGTGGGCGGTGTGCTGAGTCTTGTCCTGTGAAGATACTGACTCTCGACCCTTATCCTAGGCAAGTAGGCGACTGCATTAGATGCTACAACTGCGTCCGTATATGTCCGACAGGCGCCTGCATGGCTCCAAGAATGTGGGTGTTTGACATGACTCGCAAAATTATATCTAGGATCTACAAGGAGGACCCCCTGTCTGCACTCCTCTTCTAGAGAACTGTCGATATCTTTTGCTAGTCGGACTACCGGAACGCGCTTTTCCTCCTCTAGACCTTAGCGTATCTCATTCCCTTCGGAGTGATGCTGTAAGTCTTTGGAGTTGAGTTTCCGGATCCACATTTTGATGAGAGCGGGCAACCAACACAAGCAGAATAGCCCAATTCAGCACGGCTGTCTTTGGATAAGTATCCATGATCAACCAACATACATATGATATCCTCAACAACCTCTACATGAACACCCACCTTTCTGGCGATGTGGGTTTTGTTGATGAGCCCATCTGCAATCATCTCTCGAAGAATCTGTCTAAACACACAACCACTCTCATGCGGGTGTTTCTTCTGCAGCGACTTCCTCTACCAATATCTTGTGAGTCAGTCCGCGACCAAGCGCAAGTTTCGAGTCCCGGACTTGAATAAGTATCGGGCCCCCGTCTTGTTCATGAATGACTCTGACAAGCGTGCCTGGTGTGAGCCCAAGGGCGCACAGTCGTCGAATTACTTGCCTTTCCCGGTGTCCTTCATCATCCCTAATTCCACAGAAGAAATCAGTGATTGGCTTATTTCCAAGGGGTCTGTTCTGACCCTCATCAGCTACTCCAAGTATCGTACAGTCTGTACCTGCAGCAACTGTACTTAACCTTACGGCCCTGTGACCGGGAATTTCAACTGTCAGAGTGGTTTCCATTGATGCACTTCCTTGTGGGAGTTGGTTGGATCAGCGCTCGTCCAATTTTGGATATGGAATGCCTTGCGCCGGCACAGTTAGAACAGTCTAACTTATATAAGCATACCTAAAAAATATATTACCAGTCTTTTAGTACGCTCTCTGGAACATAATTGTGTCCTCTGATGAAAAGGTCCCTGCGCAGGGCCAATAAGAACTGCTTTCTACCCACAGTCACCGTATTTGGAAGCTTTTATATAGGAGTTAGGAAACACTAAGTTCCTTAGAAATGCTTAACTTTTGGAGAGAGATTCTTTTGGAAACTAAATTGAGTGATTTGAAGCCCGGAAATGCTGCAACTGTAATTAAGTTGACAGGCTCCGGTGCTATCAAGAGGCGTATCGCAGACATGGGGATCACTTCTGGCGCCCGTATCGAAATGATTCGGAATGCGCCGCTGGGTGACCCTGTCGAGTTTAAGGTGAGGGGCTATCTCCTGACCCTTAGACGGAGCGAAGCCGAAGGTGTGATAGTGTCTACGGAGGCGCAAAGGTGACAGTGAGAGTAGCTCTCATCGGGAACCCAAACGTGGGCAAGAGCGTGATTTTCAACAACCTAGTCCCTGGCGCGCGTCAGCACGTTGGAAATTGGCCTGGTAAGACTGTTGAGAAGAAGACAGGCAAGTACAGATACAATGGTGAGGAATACGATCTAGTCGACTTACCCGGCTGTTACAGTCTGACAGCACGCGCCGTAGACGAATTGGTATCGCGGACCTACATTCTTGAGGAAAAGCCCGATGTGGTTGTCAACATAGTGGATGCATCAAATGTAGAGCGAAATCTCTACTTGACTTTACTTCTAATTGAGCTCGAAGCCAACATTGTGGTAGCCCTGAACCAAATGGATGTAGCCAAGTCCAAAGGGTACACAATCCGCACAGAAAGACTTTCGTCACGATTGGGGGTTCCAGTCGTTGAAACCATCGCTACACAAAAAGTGGGGATGGAGAAGCTCAAAAAGGTTATCGAAACTGCAGCCAAGTCACCGAAACCTGCCTCCATGACTTACCCATCTGACATAGAGGGCCTAATTGAAAAACTGGTGACTATCCTCAGTGCGGATACATCCCTAGTGACTCATCACCCTGCAAGGTGGCTGGCGATTAAGATAATCGAGAGGGACAAAGAGGTCCTTGAGATGATTCAGGGAACTCCACTAGATTCCAAGATTGAGGAGGTATTTGCATGAACCGTGTTAGGACTGTACTTGGAGATGACCCCGAGATAACATTCGCTGAAAAACGATACACAATGATTAGCGGAATCTTGGAAGAGTGCCTTACCAAGACCGAAACTGGAATGACGTTTTCAGACAAGTTGGACAAGGTGCTGCTGAACAAGTACCTTGGGATTCCAATATTCCTGATTCTCGTTTGGGCTTTATTCCAGTTCTCAATTGAGGCCTCAGGCGTGTTCATGGTAATCATTGAAACAGCTTTAGTGACTGTTGGTGAGTTCTTTGGGACTCTATTGGCAGGCAATGAAATAGCCGCATCCTTGGTGCAGGACGGGATTTTTGGTGGCTTTGCATTTATTTTACCATTCCTTGCCCCAATTTTTCTCATGTTCCTTGGCATAGCTTGGCTTGAAGATAGTGGCTATTTCGCTAGGGCAGCTTTTGTCATGGATAAACTCTTGCGGAAGCTAGGAGTACACGGTAAAACATTCATACCCATGATGCTTGGATTTGGCTGCAACATTCCCGCCATAATGGCCTGCCGAAGCATCGAAGGTGAAAAGGATCGGATGATATCCATTCTGAGCAACCCATACATCTCATGCGGTGCAAGGCTGCCTGTATACGTTCTATTTGCAGCAGCATTCTTTCCTGGCTTTGAGGGGTCTGTCATATTCTTGATGTACATGCTCGGACTCGCTGTCGCTATCTTTACGGCATGGTTGCTTCGCAAGACTTTCTTCAAGGGGGAACCTGAGCCTTTCATAATGGAGCTCCCGATATACAGAGTCCCAACACTCCGAGAGTCCGTATTGCACATGTGGGAACGTGGTGTGGTCTTTCTGAAGAAGGCTGGCACTTGGTTGTTCCTCGGAGCGATTATTCTTTGGTTCATGTCGGCGTTTGGTCCTGCTGGCTACCTAGGGACTGATCCAGATGTATCTGTGTCGTATACCGGGATCCTAGGCGGTCTGATTCAGCCGATCTTTGCACCTCTTGGATTCGATTGGCGCCTTGGAGCGGCTCTAATATTCGCTTTCCTAGCAAAGGAGATTGCAGTGGAGAGTCTCGGCATAATCTTCGCAGTCGAAGGAAACGTCGCAATCGGGGGCGCCCTAGCTGGTGTCTTCAGTCCAGCAACTGCTGCGGCATTCATGATCTTCATCTTGCTATACATACCATGCATAGCTGCAGTGGGGACCATCAAATCCGAAACGAACTCTTGGAAGTGGACTCTATTCTCAATAGTCTACTCAATCATCATAGCCTATGTCATTGCAGCTATTGCATTTGTATTGCTATCGGCGATTGGTCTGGGAGTCATTGGAGGTGCGTGATAAATGACAGTAACAGACAAGAATGGTATGGGTCTAGGACTCTATTCTCTCGCTGTAGGTTTAGTCTACATGTTTGTTGGCGGAGCGCAGTTTGTCAATGGATTCATTGGCTACGAAACTTGGATTGTACCTGGTGACTGGTTTCAAGGGCTTGTCCTGGTCATCATTGGACTGGTCTTCTCATGGGGCTACATTCTCATGAGGAAGGGTGATCAAGAGTGGGATTCATATCTTGCAATTGGCTCGCTGCTTGCAGGGATCATATTCGCCCTCTATCTGTTCATGATGTTGGCGAATGGGCTCGGCTGGATGCTGGGTTTCGAGGATTGGTTGGAATGGACACTCATTGAGCAATTCCAGCCGGGTTTGTGGCTGTTCGCAGTCGCGATACCTGGAGCATACCTCACAATGAAGGAGCACGTATGAAATAGATCATTTCCTTGAGTTCTCAGACATCATCAGATTCCACCAAGGAAACGGATGGCTTCAATCGACGGTAGTGAATAAGGTCCCTGAATGGAATACTCAATGGTATTCAGGGGCCGTTTTCTTTTTTTGGGGTGGTCCTGCAACAGGCTCTTTGTATATGGACATGACCTCGCGGGTGTATTGGAAGTTTTATTACACTCCGAGAACCAGTTTATCATGGCGATTGGACAGAGCGTCTGTTCAAAAGAGAGTGATACTGTGCCAAGGGACTTGTCAACGACTCTGGAACATTACATTGAAACTATATACGAACTCCAGAAGGAGTGGGGGGCTGCTAGTGTTACTGACATTGCGGAGAAAAGAGGAGTGAAGTCTCCAAGTGTCACATATGTCCTTCAGAAGCTCAAGGCACTTGGTCTAGTTCGCTACAAGAAATATCGGGGCGTTAGTCTGACACCTGCAGGTCTAAAGATTGCGAAAAAATTTGAGAAGACACGCTTAACTCTCACATGGTTCCTGACTCTTGTCGGCGTAAGTGAAGAGGTAGCGATTGTTGACGCTTGTGAACTAGAACACCACATTCATCCAGAAACAATGGCCAGACTCACCGATTTTACCGAGTGGGTGAAAGGCGCATCAAAAGACCTCAAGTGGATTGAGCATTTCGAGGAGTATCGCAGGACTGGCAAGCGTGTCAAGGAGTGCGATGGGGACACATGGGACTAGGTAATCTTGACGCCCACAGAGAAATAGCTCTGCTAGGGGCCTAGCTTGGTGTGCACAACTTGACCATTTGCGATGACCGTATGAACAAGATTAACGCCGAATCTCCATGTAAGGAATTCGGGGTTGGGACATTCGAGAACCAAGATGTCTGCTCTCTTCCCCGGCTCTAGACTACCAATCATGTGTCCCTTGTCCAAGGCATGTGCCCCGTTTATTGTAGTTGCAGAGATCGCTTCTCTGGCTGTCATCTTCATCTTGTAGGTAGCTAGAGCAATTGTGAAGAATAGCGATTCATTTGCACAGTTTGGATTGAAGTCAGTGGCCAGAGCCACGGGAAGTCCTATCTCTATCATGTGTCGGGCTCGAGCGTATGCTGTGTTAAGACTGAATGCGGTGGCTGGAAGCAAGGTGGCAATTGTGCCAGCTTTTAGCATGGCCTCAAGCCCCTCATCTGAAGCCATCAAGAGATGGTCTGCGGAAACCGCGCCAACCTCTGCGGCAAGTCCCGCGCCATCAAGTTGCACAATCTCGTCCGCATGCACTTTGAGTTTCATTCCGGCTTCCTTGGCAGCCAACAGAATCCTTCGCGATTGTGCAATATCAAAAACTCCTTCCTCGCAGAAAACATCACAGAACTCTGCAATCCCCAGTTCTGCTACGGCTGGTATCATTTCATCGATAATGACGTTTACGTAATCATCCGTCTTTCCTTCGTACTCTGGAGGGACTGCATGAGCCCCTAGGAATGTTCTGATGATTCCTATGGGTAAACGGTCACTGAGGTCTCCTGCAGCTTGAAGCATCTTCACTTCATCATCACGATTTAGCCCATAGCCGCTCTTGACCTCCACAGTTGTGGTTCCGCTAGCAAGCATGCTCTCTCCGTAAGTGAAAGCGGAATGGCAGAGATCTTCTCTGCTAGCCTGGCGTGTTGCTCTGAGAGTGTTCAGGATGCCACCTCCAGCCTCAAGAATCTCCATGTAGGTTTTGCCTGCAAGCTTCATGGCGAAGTCGTTCTCTCGGGAGCCACCAAATATCAAGTGTGTGTGACTGTCAACAAGCCCAGGCATGGCAAACATACCTGGGAATTCAATTGCGGGCAAAACTGGCTCCTCGTCAATTTGGGAGATGATATCTTTGGTAGTGCCAACAGCCAGTATCATGCCATCCTTGATAGCGATGGCGCCGTTCTCTATTATGGCAAGGTCTCCAAGCTCATCGCCCGTCTTGGGATGGTCACTATTTCCTGCCAATATGGCCAGTTGACCGATGTTAGTTAGTAGCATATCCGGCTTCATTGTGTGCCACCCATCAAGGGGATGCATACGGTGTAGATGTACCTTGCGCTAGACACGAAGCTTGGTAGTGTATATATGGAAGTCCCGTCACTCTCAAGCAAAGCGCATGCGAGGCAATAGTAGAAAATGCAGTACCTCATTCTTTCTTGGGACGCAATATACAACCTCACGCTGCAGTTATCTGAACGTATTGTGATGGACGGGTTCAAACCCGACTCTATCGTCGGAATCGCTAGGGGTGGATGGATACCGGCCCGCATACTATCAGATGTACTGTATGCTAATACTCTCCAGAATATTCGGATTGAGTACTACAGCGATGTAGGTGTAAAAGGAAAAGAACCGATAATTACTCAGCCGCTATCCGGATCTCTTGAAGGCAAGACAATTCTCCTAGTTGACGAGGTTGCAGACACTGGTGATAGTCTGGTTCATGCAATTGAGCATGTGAAAGGCCTTGGTGCAAAGGAAGTTAGAACCGCAGTTCTTCACCTGAAGTCCACCTCTTGTATAACCCCTGACTATTACATGGTGAAAACTGAGAGCTGGACCGTCTATCCATGGGAGCATCGTGAGTCCATAATCGCTCTTGTGAACGTATTCAAAACCGAAGACCCATCGCTTACCATTCAACAGATTCGAAATCGGCTAGTGTTCGAAGTTGGCTTTGACCCCACCATTGCTGACTATTTCATCAAACGTCTATGAGCAATTGAGAACTATTGAGGTCTGACTGTGATACTTGAATCTGTGGAGTATGAAGACGAAATCTATTGGGCCGGCATTGCCGAACTCTCCAACTCCTCTCACATGGGGACGGATGCTCTAGTTAACCTAGCATCTGAGAGAGACGCAGGTATCTATGCCATTCAATTCCTTGATTCTTCTCTTATCGCAAGCATTGACCATCTCCTCTCTGCGGCACAGAATGCAGTAAATGCGTGGAAGGGTGACTACATGCTGACAAGAGGTCTCGATGCTGAAATTCTCGTGTATGCTTCTGCACAAAGGCAGATTAGTCGCGCAATCGAGAACCTAGGAATACGTGACGGTTTGCAGAGTATAGCGCTGGTTGTTGTTGGTGGCAGCAAAAAAGACGTTCGTAACGCGATTTCAAAGATGGTCGCCAAGGTGGGAGAAGATATCAAGATTGCATTCGTGCCTGACCGAGAACATCTAGAACGAATCATGCACCATTACGGTGTTAATGAGAAAGAAATTGAGGCATTAACGGACTCGGACGAGATTGAAATCTGGGCTGAAGCCCTCTCCAGGTGCGTTGTTAGCAGGGTTTCAATAGTTGCCCTCGACACCTAAATTCTAGTACTGATCATCACGCATGGTCATAATCGATAGGATATCCTCATCAGGATTCAGAACAGACAACCCTGACATCTCTCCGACAATCTCAATCCATACAATCTTATCTGGATTGTCAAGATTCACCTTTCTTGGGATGACATGTGCAACTGCTTCGACAACCTGCATGTTCTCAAGCTCTGTGTGTCGCCTTCTTACAGTGACTCTAAACGTTTCATCCTCGCCAATCTTCTGGAGAAGTTTTTCCGCCGCCTTGACGATGCTTTCGATATCAGAAGAAACACATAGCTCAAGTGGTGTGAATCTATGAGCAAAACGAAACTGGTAAGCATTCTCATTTGCATATTCTCTTAGTCTATGGACAACATCAAATGGGTCAAGCCCAGTCCTGCAAGTCAGGATTCCTGAAATACGGGTCATTGACACCTGCAATGCGTCATCATCAATTAGGTCCCCAATGAAATACTGGACCTCCGACCTCGCCGCTTTCTCGCGGTTCCTTGGACATCCTACGAGTAGATTGAATTCGTGCATCATACTCGCCTCACTTATCTGCGAAGATGATTCTATTGGTCCAGAATCGGAGGGCATCTGAATCTACTTTGAGACTCTCAATAAGTTTCCCCATGGTCAACGCCCCCTCGCGGATCACCTTGATGCTTGCCCCCTCCACATCAGTTTCTTCAACTCTTACAATAGTGGAGTTCGCTTCGGATTTCGATGGTCCCGCATCAATGTATAGGTCCACTTCATCACCAAGCTGGTCCTTGGCCAGTGTGATTTCAAAAGGGCTTGATTCACCACTTCGATTCGCACTTGTTCCCACAATTGGTCCCTTAACTCCTTGAGCAATGCCTCGGGGGATAATGTGATCTGGGACTCTAACAGCTATGGACCCACGTCCTCCTGTAACAAGTTCTGGAACTGAACCCTTTGGAGTGACGATTAGCGTAAGGGCTCCAGGCCAGAACAATCTAATCAGCACTCTCTCAAGGTTGCTAAACTCGTGGTAGGTTTTGCATTGCGCAACGTTCGAGAACAGCAGAGGAACTCCAAGGCTCCTGTTTCGGCGTTTAACCTTGATGATTTTTTCAATGGCGGCTTGATTTCTTGCATCACAGGCCAAACCATAGCTGGTATCTGTAGGACAAACAACCAATCCTCCACCCCTGATTACCTCTGTGGCGCGATCTATGATGTCTTGGTAGTTCTTCTCCTTAACTACCACAGTTTCAGCTGTCAATGGAATGACCCGATAAATTCCCCTGCAAACACACATATGAATGACCCGCAATCCACTGCTCATACCACAGAGCACACTCTACTGATGTAGAGGAGGGATACAAATCCGCGCGGTGATACTGGCTGCAGGCAAAGGGGAACGAATGTCCCCACTTACTGATGTTATTCCAAAGGCGTTGATATCGTGTGTTGGCGTGACGTTGATTGATCGGCTTGTGTCCGTGCTGAGGACTGAAGGAATAGAAACCTTCACGATTGGCGTTGGTTGGAAAGGAACCGAGATAGAGCGCCACTTCGATAATCATCCTGAAAGAAGCCGGATTGACATAGTTCATGTTCCCGAATACGAACGTGGTCCATTGCAGACCCTTCTAACGGCTCTTGATAAGGTCCAAGATGAGCAGTTCCTTGTATGCCCTGCTGACCTATTTGTCGAAGGGGGAATAGTTTCCCTAACAATGTCAGAACATGTCACTGACAATCCCCCAAGAACTGCTTCCCTTGCAGTTGGTAAATCAAACAGAACTGGGACTCCTGTCTACGTGAAGGATAGTGGTTTAGTAGCAGGTCTAGGGCGCGCTGTTCAGGATTGTTCAGAATCTGGACGTTCAGCCATGATATTGGCCGTCAACAGGCGCTTCATCAGCTACTGCAGAGAAGCACTTGACTCCGGGGAGAAAAGAGTTGTAGATGCTCTGAATTTGGCCATTGGCAAAGGAGAGGCTGTCCGTCAAGTCAATGTCACCGGACGATGGTTTGACGTTGATAATATCGAAAGTCTTCTGGAGGTCAACGAGTACCTTCTCAGGTTTTCCACACCCGAAATTGATGGGTCTGTGTTTGTTCCCGCTGGGGATACTATGGACATTGGGGAAACTATAATTCTACCATCCGGCATTATTCTGGAGTCCGGTGTCCAGATTATTGGCCCCTCATTCATAGCTCCCGGATGCAAGGTTGGTTCGCATTGTATAATCGGTCCTATCGTGAGCTTGGAAATGAACGCAATGGTGAAATCCAACTCTAATGTGCGGGAATCCCTTCTCCTGGGAGGGTCACAAGTAAAAACGGGCGTAAGTCTGGCGGGCTCTGTGGTCCATGGCAGCGATGTGTTTCAGAAGGCGAGATGAGATGTCACCAAGCAAGTACAGGGTAAGACGAATCTTTAGGTGGCTAATGCAGCCCATTGGCGAGCGGCTAGCTGGCGCAGGCGTTCGACCTGACACAGTGACGTACGTTTCACTTCAGCTTGCATTACTTGGCTTCATGCTATTCTTTCTTACTCTAAACCAGTGGTTGTATGCTCTCTTTGTATTTCTAGTAGGCATCCTCGATGGCATAGATGGAGTAGTGGCAAGAGCGAGCGGTCGCTCAACTCCAATGGGTGCCCTTACTGATTCCATCATTGATAAGGTGTCTGAGATCATTCTCTTGCTGGCTTTGGTCCTTAGTTTTCCTGACCAGGCCGTGCTGGGAGTAGGTATTCCAATTTGGGGCATGCTGTGCGTGTCCGGCTGGCTACTCACAAGTTATTCACGCTCTCGGGCGGACGCCTTAGGAGTCAAGGATTTGGATGTGGGTCTCGGGGCACGATCAGAGCGCCTCTTCACCCTGATTATTTTCGCACTATTTTTACAAGTACTCTGGGGCCTTGTAGTCGTCACATTCATGGGGTTATTCACGGCAGCATATCGCTTCTATCATTACAAAAGAGAACTCACAGATTCGTACCATCAGATTTAAGTGAGGTCTGGAATAGGCCGCTGGCGGAGCGCATTACACATGGCCAAGTTCAGAGCTGATCATTATCTAATTGCAGAATTTAAGAAACCAGACAGAACAAAGGATGGTCAGAAGATTCTAGAGGCACTCAAAGAGGTATCAGAACTCAAGGATCTCGCAATAGTGTCTAAGAAACTTGAGGGTAAGAGTTGGCAGGAGATTCTTGGTAGGATAGACATCCCAGCAGGCTCGAAAGCATTCTGGGCAATGGTGAAGAACGACGTCAGTGAACGTGAGCCCTACAACCTGTTTATCCGCTTGGATGTGAATGCCGAGGGAGCAGATATCGAGGAAGCTCGAGCTAAAGTAAGGTCTTGGGTGGAGAGCGCCTTCATTCATCGAATCAAATCAAAGGTTCCTGTGAAGACGATTAATGTCCATCAAGCCAATGAAATCTATATGCCAGATTTGCCGTGAAAATCTTTAATCCGGAATCATTGACATCAGATATAGCGTGCGGCCCACCGATTGCACGATTTCTACAGAGCCATTCCCGTCCACATCTCCAAGTGCCACCAATGCCTCAGCTGCCTTTTTGACTGGCCTAATTGAAGCCTCGGGAGTGAGCATCCTCGATTCGTAAGAAAGAACCGTTATGTTCGAGTTGCCCTGACAAGAAACTATCTGGCCATCAGCTCCTGCATTATCCAAGAGATGCCCAATCTGCACAGACGTGATCGCGCTAGGCGCTCTGATGTTCGCCAGCTGCTTCAGTTCTCCTTGGTCAATACCGTGCAATGTCAGTTGTTTGTCATCTGAAATAGTAAGAATCTCGTCGCTAAGCCCGCCAGTGACTGCACCTGTGGCCACAAGGCTAACCTCACCCTTGACCTTAGATCGATGAATCTCGTGGAGTCTATCGTCTGCATACTGATGGACGTAAAGGTACCCGGCGTCATCTCCAAACACAAATCGGCTGAATGAGAGTCCCCTGCTTTTCAGTGGTTTCATTGAGAACACAGGTCTATCAACCACCTTATGGGCAAGCTTGTCCAATGCAACGTCGAACCATCCGTAGCATCTCAAGGCGTTATCCGCAGTAGCTACAATTACTTCGGCTGAGTCATCACTTACAACGTTTGTGACACAAATAGCCGTGGGAAGAGTTCCAAGAGGTGTGGTAGCTCTAACTCCCAACTCGTCATCCATGTAGCTCACAACTCGGAGCATGTTGTCGAGACCCCCGAGCACGAAATCCTTGACGCCATTTCCCATCACATCGCCAAGTGCCATTGCAGCAACGGGCGGCAGATTGCCAGTCTTCATTATCTCGGTGGCTCGAACCTTTTTCCCAACCTCGAAGTCAAAAATCCGAAGCTCACCATTCATTGTAGTAAGAATGAGACTATCTTTGCCATCACCGGTGAGGTCTGTGAGTTCCAAACTAGTGATGACCTCCTTGAATGGAATCTCTGCGATTATCTCGAGCTTTGGCATTCTAAGGAGTCCTCTTTGCATTCTGGTGATTGGGTTGTTTGAACTCAGCTTGACCAATTTAAGAGTTGTTCCAGTGTCCAGCTAAGAGAATCTCGAAATACCCGCTAATGGAACCAATCGTGCTGGGTGATGAACTTAAGAGATGAGCCGTCGAACAATTGTCCGACACATCAATGCGGAAGCAAGACCATCCACCTGTTCTGGAGCATAAGAATTGGAATGCTCCAGCAGAAGAGGTTGCAGAAGAACTGCATTCATTCATCCGAGAGTTTGGTTCGTTCACACCGGAACGTTTCGCTCAGATCAAGTTCCATCTTCTACGATACTCGGGGTTGGACCAGGAGAGCAGAGATAATATCTGTCAAATCTCCATCTACAATGGTTTCTGCCCAAAGTGCGACTTCCTATACAAAGCGAAGAAATGTCTGCTCTGGTACAATCTCTTCAAGATGATTCGATGGAAGACCGTGGAGCGGTCACCGCCCTGCATCAGACTTGCATTTGCGAAGAAGAGTATCAATAACGTGACCAAGTTCCTTGTAAAGGCGAACTTGATAGATGCGCCTTTCTACAAAACGAGAAGCGCACCATCGTGTAGAGCTATGCGTAACTGGGGATACTGCAATCCCGATAGATACTGTCGTGCCATGAGAACTGGGAGTACATTAGAATACAACAGTGTCCGTGAGCAAGTAAAGCTGCGGGGCGCACATGATGACCTGTAGGTCTACAACTCTCAGCGTAGATTATGTCCTAGCCATCGCTTAAATAGCGGCTCAACCAGAAACCGCTTAGGGGCGGACCCAAGTGACAAATGACTCCAACATTGAACTCATCAAACTTGTGCGCATCACAGGAATGCGCGAAGCCGAATTGACCTCTTTGAAGAAAGCTGGAGGATCAGGTTGGAGTGGCGTAATGCAGCTGGTCGCAGATCACGAGGCTCTGCTTTCGAAAGGTGAGAAACACACACGTCAGAAGGCTATTCAAGATCCCGTACACGGAGCCATACTTTTGGAGCCTTGGGAACTTGACGTGATTTCTACTTGGGAGATGCTCCGGCTGAGATTTGTGATGCAACTAGGTCCGGCTCACATTGTCTATCCAGGCGCAACTCACACAAGGTTTCAACATTGCTTAGGTACGAACTTCCTTGCTCAGAAGTCGATTCGAGTCGTGAACTACTGTGATGACCTAGAACACGTATGTTTCGTTCCACTATCACGGCTTTTGGACGACTATCAACAGAAGATATTTAGAATCACGGCTTTGCTTCACGATGTGGGCCACCCCCCAACCTCTCACACAATCGAGTTTGCCCTGAAGGGAGCCCATAACCTAGATCATCTCGATCTTGGAGAGTCATTGATTCTTCATAGCGGATTGACCGATGTTTTGATTCGCAATGACATTGAGCCCCAAACAGTGGTGGATGTTCTAAGGCGCAAGTCAAAGGACCCAGTTCTGGC
Organism: Candidatus Thorarchaeota archaeon; assembly: GCA_030642465.1. GTDB lineage: Archaea > Asgardarchaeota > Thorarchaeia > Thorarchaeales > Thorarchaeaceae > WTCK01. The sequence continues at coordinate 14,157 of DAOWNS010000020.1, forward strand.
GTTGCTCTCAGAATTCCTTGACAACCCCTTTGACATAGATAAGACAGACTACCTCATCCGAGACGCTCATTACAGTGGTGTACAGTTAGGTGTCTTCCCTGCTGAACGTGTCATGCTCACGAATAGAGTTGTCAAGAATAAGAAAGGTCAATACATACGCGGGTATATGCTCAAGGCTTTTCGGTCTCTGGAATCACTAGTCTTGAGTCGAAACTGGATGTTCTCCGATCTGTATCTGCACCATGCAGTTCGATTGGCTGAGGCCATGGTTTCCAAGGCTACGTACTTTCGGATCAGGGAGGAGAAGCTCTCAAAGAACGAGTGCATTGGGTTGTTCACACGGATGATTGATGCTTATCTCTACAGATGGCTTCTTGAGTCTGAAACAGAGTTCGTACGCGAATACGCAGCCAGAATCAGGTATCGTCGTCTGTTCAAGGTGGTTCTGTCAAGGCCAATAGCGTTCTTTGAGGATGAAGCCAAATCTCGGTTCTTGAGGATGCTTGATGAAATACAGGTCCTGCTTGACGCCGAAG
>DAOWNS010000082.1 GCA_030642465.1 Candidatus Thorarchaeota archaeon
CAGAAACCAACACTGTACGATCATCGTCATTAATCGAGAGGGCATAGTGATGCCGAATCTCTTCCCGCCTGCCCAAGATACTCTTCACCAGAGAATACTCGTTGAACTTCATATGGCCAATCATCGCTGCAACATAGTTTGGGCCTTCTGATATCAGATAAAGGGGCTTTCCAACGTCTATCATCTCAAGAATGGCACTTCCTTTTCTATCAGCCCAGTCAACAAGCCTTTTGCCAAGTGTTTCCAATCGTGTTACATCATTGTTCAATTGCTCATCGGCCGCATTTGACAATCCTCCTGCTACCTTGAGCAAATAGGCCATTGCGGTAGTTGTGGGCGATGATGGGCTGATGTTATACGAATTCACGCCAGAACGAGTAATCCACACGCGGTCAGCGCTCTCCACAGCCTTTCCCTCCGGATTATCGGTGAGCACAACAGTCGTGGCTCCTTTCGACTTAGCCCGGTCCAATGCAGCAATCGTGGCAAGGCTTCGTCCAGATGCCGTGATTCCGATGACCACACTTCTCTTATCCAGTGTAATGTGTGACATCTCTGTCGGGGACAAGGATATCGCATTGAGTCCAACCTTAAGAAAGGCCCACTTTCCGTACTCAGCCGCTGCGTACGAATCACCGCAGCCTACAAGTACAATGAGCCTTCTATCAGTGATGATCTCTGTTTCTTTAAGGTTAACACTCGCAAGTGTTTCAGGTATCGCCTTCCCCTGCTTTCTGATTGCGTCGTAGCAGGCATCCAAGAATTCAGTCATTTGACACTCATTCCTCGTCCCAACTTCACATCATGTTGACATCTGGAGCCTTGTATCCCAGTTGTCTGAGCAACCCTACCAGTAGTCCCCTATGATGAGTTTCATGCGTTGCGAGATGCAAAAGCGCCTTGGCTACAGTGAAACTCACAATCACATCACCCCAAGTAACGTTTTTTACGTGTTGGAGCCCTCTCTCATTCTGATCTCTCAAGAACTCTCTGGTTGTCGTTTCTACACTCTTCCATGCTTCCCAAATACTCTCAGCATCTGTATCGTCCTTGGAAATGACGTATTCCGTGGTGATTCCTCTAAGAACGTGATCAATCCAATAAATCTCTGTGTTCACAAGATGTATGAGGATATCATGTATCGAGTTTCTACCAACGCCAAGGTTCCGGGTGAAATCCTCTTTGGAGAGATGTTTCACAGCTTCTAGAAGCGGCTCTCTGCAGGCAAAGTTATGCTCCAAGAGCACCTCGATACAAGATAGCATGATAGGCAGCATATGGGAACTGCTTCCTTATCATAATCTCGATACAGCTGAAATTTGTATCATCAAGAGAAGTGGCGCCCCCGCCGGGATTCGAACCCGGATCTCAAGAGTTCCGTTGTAGCAATCAAGAGATTGCTTGATTGACAGTCTTGAATGCTAACCGGGCTACACTACAGGGGCCCGCACCGCTCGACCTTCAAAATTCTATTAAACCTGTCGGAACTGCAATAAGATTCCGTGTCTATTGCCTAAGATTGTACTTCGAGCGACAGTTCGGCAAACCTTTTTACGCTCTGACTCACTATGTGATGTGGCTCTTTACCGCACAAGCCATCCTAGATAGTATGCCATCTATCTTGGTTTTAAGGAAAACCTTTTATGGTCACAAAATTTTCCTTCGGTTGCTCACGCAGAACTGCTTCCCACTCATGTATGACCATATGTAGTGCTCCGTATGAGTCAGTGCTTTGTAAGCACTTGACACACTGTGTGTTACTTGTGGCATCCTGACGCACGGGCTCGTGGCGCAGACAGGTAGCGCAGCAGGCTTTTAAACTAAAAGTGAAGACACCTGATGGCCGCGGGTTCAAATCCCGCCGAGCCCGCCATGTTTCCCGGGCGCAAGAGTGTTGAAGTGATTTTGCTAGAGTGAATATACGGGGCGGCTATTGCGGCGGAAGATTGAGCTCGGATTTTCTGGGTCTCATGCGTTGGGAAGCGTGTATGTCAGCAGTATTACCCCCCGTCCTTCACTAGGGTGCGGTAACATGGCGGACAATAAAGGTAAGGACAAGTACTGGCCGGTGATCGAGGCCTTCTTTGACCATTACGGGCTGGTAGGCCAGCATCTGGATTCGTTCAATCGCTTCGTCAGAGAAGAGCTACAGGAAGTAGTCAATAGTATTGCTCAGCTCAATCCTAAGGTCGAGGGATATACAGTTCAACTCGGCAGGATAACCATAGAGTCTCCCACCGTTCGGGAAGCCGATGGCAGTGAGCACGCACTCTATCCCAATGAGGCTCGCATTCGAAATTTAACCTATGCAAGCAAGCTCTTCCTAGAGTGCACCCCCGTTCGCAAGGAGGGCTCAGTTACCACGCGGCTTGAAACCTTGAGGATTTACATCGGCAACTTGCCAATTATGCTCCGAAGTGAGAAGTGCCTTCTCCATGACATGTCGGAGGAAGAGCTGATACAGCATTGTGAGGATCCAAAGGACCCCGGTGGGTACTTCATCATTAATGGTTCAGAGCGTGTGCTAGTCACGCAAGAGGATTTGGCGCCAAACCGAATATTGATTGATGAAGCCAGTAAGAGCTCAAGCTACACACATGTTGCCAAAGTATTCTCGACGTCCAGAGGATTCCGTGCTCCAGTGACCATTGAGAGAAAGAGAAGTGGGGAGCTTCGCGTTTCATTTCCGTCAGTTCCCGGCAAGATTCCCTTGGCGATTCTTCTGAAAGCTCTTGGCTTAGAGTCTGATAGAGAAATTGTCGACGTAATATCAGATGATGAAGAGATACGCAACGAACTAATCGTGACTATTGAACAATCTTCGCCAATCAATGCTCTCATGGAAGATGAGGATGATTCCACCCGAAGCAATGCACTGGATTTCATAGGAAAGCGTGTTGCTGTGGGCCAAACCAAGGAATATCGACTAGCTCGAGCAGAGAAAGTGCTTGACAGATACCTGTTGCCCCATATCGGAACCGAAGATAAACACCGCCTTCAGAAAGCTTACTATTTGGGTCAGATGGTGGAGCGATTGCTCGAATTAGTCTTGAGCAAGCGCCAGCCAGATGACAAGGATCATTATTCCAATAAGCGACTGAAGCTTTCAGGAGATCTTCTCATGTCCTTGTTCAGAGTAGCTCTCTACTCGTTGACTCGTGACATCAAGTATCAACTCGAGCGCACAGCTGTTCGTGGTCGTAAGCCCAACATTCGCACTGCAGTCCGAGCTGATGTTATTACTCAGAGAATGAAGCATGCTCTTGCCACAGGCAATTGGGTCGGTGGGAAGGCTGGTGTGTCTCAGCTACTTGATCGTACCAACTACATCTCGTCGCTTTCTCATCTTAGAAGGGTAGTTTCACCCCTCTCACGGTCACAACCGCACTTCGAGGCGCGAGATTTGCATTCAACTCACTGGGGGAAGATATGCCCCAATGAAACGCCTGAAGGTCCAAACTGTGGTCTTGTGAAGAATATTGCCATGATGGCGTACATCTCCGTTGGTACTGAGGAGGAAGCAATTGAACGCGCTCTGCTCAAGAGTGAAGTAGAATCAATTGAAACTCTAAAGGGTAAGCGCGGCTCGAAGTGGGCTGATGTGTTCCTGAATGGCCGTCTTGTAGGAATTCACCCAGCTCCTCAGGTACTTGTTAAGACCATGCGCCAAAAGCGTCGTGCTGGCGAGATTGATCAAGAAACCAATATTGCTTACTATGATGGTATTCATGAAGTTCAAGTGAATTGCGATGCAGGTCGCGTGAGGCGTCCGCTAATAGTCGTTGAGAATGGCAAGAGCCGTCTCACTGATGAACACCTAAAAATGGTTGTAGAAAACGAATGGGGCTTTCTAGATTTGATGCGGAACGGAGCAGTCGAGTTCATGGATGCCGAGGAAGAGGAGAATACCCTCATCGCGATGTATCCAAGTGAGATTGGTCCTAAGACGACACATATGGAGATTGTACCATCAACAATTCTCGGTATTTCTGCAGCACTGATTCCATTCCCTGAGCGGAACCAATCGCCTCGTAACGTCTACATGGCAGGCATGGCAAAGCAGTCTGTAGGTGTGCCAGCAGCCAACTTCAATTATCGGACTGATACACGTGCGCACTTCTTCCACTTTCCTCAGGTACCTCTTGTCAAGACTCGCGCCATGAACTCAATCGGGTTCGAAGAACGTCCAGCAGGGCAAAACTTCGTGGTTGCAATCCTGTCATTCGAGGGCTACAACATTGAGGACGCTCTAATCCTGAACAAGGCTTCTGTTGAGAGAGGGCTGGGTAGAAGCACTTTCTGCAGAGTTTATGAAAGTGAAGAACGCAAGTATCCTGGTGGGCAGGAAGACAAGTTTGAGATTCCAGATCGAAGTGTTCGAGGTTACAGAGCATCCGAGTCATACCGTAACCTTGGTGAGGATGGAATAATCGAAACCGAGGTTGAAGTACTGGGTGGCGATGTACTGATAGGACGGACCTCTCCTCCACGTTTCCTTGAGGAGTATTCGGAGTTTGAGATTGCTTCCCCCAACCGAAGGGAAACCTCTGTTGCTGTACGCCACGGAGAGTCTGGAGTCGTAGACAACGTTATCCTTACTGAAACCATTGATGGTAATCGACTGGTGAAAGTAAAGGTCCGCGACCTTCGGATTCCGGAACTAGGCGACAAGTATGCTTCACGTCATGGACAGAAGGGTGTCATTGGCCATATTGTTCCTCAGGCTGACGTTCCATTCACTGAGGACGGTGTTGTGCCTGACCTGATTCTGAATCCTCATGCCATTCCAAGCCGGATGACAATCGGTCAGATTCTAGAGATGGTCGCTGGAAAGGCAGCATCAATGGTTGGTAAACAACAAGATGCAACACCATTCTGCGGTGTTTCCGAGGAGGAGCTGTTCAAGATATTGAAGAGCCACGGTCTGCAGCACAACGGCTGCGAAACTATGTACTCGGGTATCACCGGCAAGAAACTCAGAGTTGACATATTCATTGGCGTAATCTACTATCAAAAACTCCACCACATGGTTGCAGATAAGATACATGCTCGCGCCCGAGGCCCCGTACAGATTCTCACACGACAGCCTACGGAGGGAAGAGCGCGAGAAGGTGGACTCAGGTTCGGTGAGATGGAGCGCGATGTTCTGATTGGGCACGGTGCAGCAATTCTGTTGAAAGGCAGACTACTCGATGAATCGGACAAAAGCAATATGCTGGTCTGTGAGGACTGCGGTCTAATCGGTGTCTACGACCGCAACAAAGACATATACTACTGTCCAATTTGCGGCACCAACGCAAAAATCAGTAGCGTGGTTGTGTCGTACGCTTTCAAATTGCTAATACAAGAAATGATGTCGCTTGGACTTGCCTGTAGGCTGCGACTCAAGGAGATGATCTAAATGGCCATGGGTGGTCTTACTACAAAGAAAATCGACTCTATTGAGTTCGGGCTTCTCAGCCCAGATGACATCCGAAAGATGTCTATTGCCCAGATTGTGGTTGCTGATACTTACGACGAAGATGGATATCCGATAAGCAGCGGCATTATGGATACCAGACTCGGAGTCATTGACCCCGGCCAACGCTGCAAGACCTGCGGAAACAGAGTAGGAAACTGCCCTGGACACTTTGGGCATATCGAGCTTGCACGTCCTGTCATGCACGCGGGCTATGCGAAGGTGATACACAAGGTCCTACGTGCAATATGCAGAGAATGCAACCGCATCCTACTGACTGATGAAGAAATTGAATACTACACACGCTTGTTCAAGAAGTATCCAGAGATTGGCCAGAAGACCGCTAACCTTTCCAAAGACATCCTCAAGCGCGCTGCTAAGGTGAAAGCTTGTCCTCATTGCGGTGAAGAACAGCTGAAGCTGAAACTTGAGAAGCCAACATCAATCTATGAGGTAAGCGAAGCCGGCTCTGTCAGGCTAACACCAATTGACATCCGTGCCAAACTGGAGAATGTCACAGACGATGACTACAGACTCTTGGGGATTAACCCAGAAGCTGCACGACTTGAGTGGTCAATTCTTACTGTGATGTCTGTGCCGCCAGTCGCAGTTAGGCCCTCAATCACTCTCGAGTCCGGTGTGCGTTCAGAGGACGATCTTTCCCATAAATTGATTGACATAATCAGAATCAATCAACGTCTACGTGAGAATCTAGATGCCGGAGCCCCCCAATTGATTGTAGAAGATCTTTGGGAGCTTCTGCAGTACCATTGTACGACGTATTTCGACAACGGTGTGAGTGGCATTCCACCCGCAAGGCATAGGTCCGGTCGCGCTCTTCGAACCCTGGCCCAGAGGCTCAAGGGTAAGGAGGGCAGATTCAGATCTAACCTCTCAGGGAAGCGAGTTGACTTCTCAGCCCGTACTGTCATCTCACCCGATCCCAACCTGAGCATGAATGAGGTCGGAGTGCCGGAACAGATTGCTACAATCTTGACAATTCCACAGCGTGTCACTGAGTGGAACATGGAAGAGATGAAGGCGCTGGTGATTCGAGGTCCAGATAGACATCCTGGATGCAATTACTTGATTCGTACAGACGGTCGCCGTGTAGACCTGCGGTTCGTGAAGGACCGTTCTATAATCTCGGACACAATTGAGCCTGGTTTCATAGTGGAGCGCCATTTATCGAGTGGTGACATAGTGCTGTTCAATAGACAGCCATCGCTCCACAGAATGTCAATCATGGCACATGAAGTACGAGTGATGCCCTATCGGACATTTAGGCTATCTCTATTCGTATGTCCGCCTTACAACGCAGATTTTGACGGCGATGAGATGAACCTTCACGTGCCACAGTCTGAGGAGGCTCGAGCTGAAGCAAGGGTGCTAATGAGGGTACAGGAGCAGATTCTCTCACCACGGTATGGTGGCCCAATCATTGGAGCACTCCAGGACTACATCTCAGCCGCTTTTCTATTGACTCGCAAGTCCTCTCTGTACACACAAAATGAGGTGAACCAGTTGCTAGCCACTGCGGGCTATGAAGATGAGCTCACACCTCCTGCAATAAAGAACCCAGTGCCTCTATGGACTGGGAAGCAGATATTCAGCATGTTCATCCCTGATGGCATCAACATCTCCTTCAAGGCTAACGTATGTCGGAAGTGTACAAAGTGCAAGAAAGAAGATTGCGAATACGATTCGTACGTTGTCATTAGGGACGGCAACATAGCCTTCGGCGTTATTGATGAGAAGGCCTTTGGAGCCGGCGAGCCTGATTCGTTGTTCCACCGGATAATCAAGGAAAAGGGATCAACAGCGGCCAGAGTCTTCATGGATTCAGTAGGACGGCTGCTTGTCAGACTCATCACAGACAGAGGATTTTCAATGGGTCTTGATGAAGTGACTTTGCCACGCGAAGCATCACGGCGAATCAAAATTATCCTCGAGAAGGCAGACAACAAAGTCAACCAGCTCATTGAAACCTACCAACGGGGTGAACTAGATGCGAACCCCGGACAGACTCTTCTAGAAACACTGGAGCAGAGAATCATGGCCACACTCGCAGAGGCAAGAGACTCTGCAGGGGCAGTTGCAGGAG
>DAOWNS010000218.1 GCA_030642465.1 Candidatus Thorarchaeota archaeon
AGAGGGACTGATCATTAGTCGTGGCGGCCCGGGGGCAGCTTTTGCTTCTTTAGGCTTCCCGGGTTTCGCTGCCGCTGTTGCAGTTTTTTCACGGTTTCCGTTCTAGCCCCTTCTGAGCTTTTGCTGTTCTCTTCTTCAGACAGCTTGGCCAAGTCTTCCTTGTACTTCTCAAGGCGTTTCTGGGGGGTTGATTCCTTACTCAACTAGACACCACTCATTGATTAAACTCGGTCCCAACGCCAGAGTCTGTATGTTTCGTATTAAACGTTCTTCGAGTGAAGGAGTGCCGTCTAGAAGAATGACGGTTCTGTTTCAAATGCATCCTTTGGAGCCTTCATCTTCATCGTCTTCTTGGCAGAGAGTAGTTCTACTATTTCGTATTCTTTCGATCCCATACCAAGCTTCTCTGCATAATCGAGGACTAGGTATGGATTCTTCATGGGACCAAAAAGACGGGCGAATGGATGTAGGTCAATCTTTGAGTCCAAGTTGGGCTTGATGAACGGAGGTATCATGCTCTCTATGAGTCCCTCTTTGGCCACAAGGTCAAGGGTGGCCGCTTCGACTGCCACGATATCTCTACTCCCCAGCACTCCTATGTCGTTTACTATGTGTGGCTGGGCAATGCCCCAGCAGTCACATAGAGCTGTGATGTCAATTAGGAAATTGATGAAAAATACCTTGTTCTTGTCGAATGTATCCAAGACCGCCTTTGCACCAATAGCCATTAGTTCCTGAAATGCGGAAAAATACTCGGGTCTGATTGTCATGCATCCTACGTCCTTGTCAGCCTCGAGACACTCCATACATTGATTGCACATGTCAAAAGCGAATGTGAGCTTGTGTTTTTCCTTGTTGTACTTGAGACACTTCTGGGGACAGGATTTGACCAGTTTCTTAGCGTGTTCTGGTGTGCACTTCTTGGCGTCCCAATACTTGAAAGATTCATGAATGGCGTGGAACTTACGCCATCTTGAAGGGCCGTGAAAGCCGCCCAGAGCGATATTTTTGATTGCGCCCCCGTAACCACAACTGTTGTGGCCCTTTACGTGTGATAAGTCAACCAGTACATCGGCGTCGTGAAGGCTACCCACCAGCTCAAGACTATCCACATTCTTGTAATTTACTTCCGTCTTGTATGTATAGCCGTCCTTCACACCTGCTGTAGGAAGAATAGGACATCCACAAGTTTCAGAAGTGTAACCACGATTCACTGCGTTATAGACCGCAGTTGGATTATCAGTTACATATGGATATCCCCCTGCATCCTTTACAGCTTTCACTATTCTCCGCACGAAGAAGACAGGGATCGTCTGGTATCCATCATTGAATCCAAGGTGCATCTTGACTGCAACCTTGTCTTTCTTTTCGATTGTAGAGAAGTCGAGTTTCTTCACGACCTCTTCGACTTTTTGTGAGAATGAAGCGAATCTACCATGGCTTCCGTGTTGAATTGACCCAAAGTAGACCTTGGACGGTTTGGAACTCATAGTACTACAGTTGAGTGCCTCGACTAAAAACGGTTCCGTGTGAGGCAAACACGCTCCGAATGAGATATGAGCAACCTAGCGTTATGAATAGAGAACCATTTCCTGGAGCTTCATTGAATTGCCTAGTGAAAACAAAATGAACACTGAAGAATTAGGGGAGGCTAATTCCACGCTGGTCTTCGGGGCTGCGTCATTTCTCAATGATATGGGATCAGACCTGATTGCACCGATTTGGCCTACGTACCTAAGGAATCATCTTCTACTCAGCTACTTTCAGGTGGGATTAATTGATGGCTTAGCAGTAACGATTACGGCTCTTTCCAAGATGGGAGCTGGATATGTTTCTGATAGAACTGGAAAGAGAAAGCCGTTCATTACGCTTGGCTATTTCATGTCCATGGTTGGGCGCCTAGGATTCATCATTGCAGCTGGCTTCTATCATATTGTCTTCTGGAAGTCGATGGACCGCCTTGGTAAGATGCGTAGTGCGCCACGTGATGCGATTGTTGCGGCCATGACAACCGAAGAAAAAAGAGGGAGGGCATTTGGCTTGCTACGAGCACTTGACTCTGCGGGAGCTGTTGTTGGCGCAGTTCTCTCTTACCTGCTATTCACGTCCCTAGGTTACTTCGGCATATTCTTGCTGGCAGCCATTCCCGGTGCGGGGTCGGTCATCATTATCGCGGCTCGTGTAAAAGAGAAGAAAGGCAAAAATGTGTTCAAGGGGGTTAATTTCAGAGGATTGGACAGAAATCTCAAACTCTTTTTCTTGTCTTCCGGCTTATTCGCGCTAGCCACATTTAGTTACTCTTTTCTCATGCTATTTTCAGGTGGCTTTGGTTATGCTGATGAGCAGTTACCTTTGCTCTACATTTTGTTCACGGTTGTGTATGCTGTAGCCGCATACCCCTTTGGACGAGCTTCCGATCGAGTAGGAAGAAAACCGATTCTCTTTGTAGCTTTTGCTCTGATGATTCTTACTTCCGCATGGGCGTATCTGGTTCAGGATTTTGTTACAGTGCTGCCCCTATTCATTCTATTCGGGCTTTCGACTGCTGCTCTCGACCCTGTACAGACTACATTGGTGGCTGACCTTGTGGAAGAAGAAAACAGGGCGAGCATTCTCGGAGCTTTTCAAATGGTAATTGGTCTATGTGCTCTGCCAGCTGGAATAATCATGGGCTATCTCTGGGAAACGATTGGAGCACTCATGGTCTTTCAATACTCAATGATTCTCGCTGCAGCAGCGACTCTGATTCTTCTATTGATTCGAGTGAAGGATTTCGATTTAGTTGCTTGACCCTACATTGTCCCAACGCCAAGGAATTTCCGCAACATCATGCCAAGGCTCATACTCGTTAGCATGTACCACCAAATGAAATAGAGACCGAACCCACCGTCCACATTCGTTCCCATAAAACCTTCAAGAAACGTAACGTGAAATGGAAGTATCGCGACTGGTGCACCTCCAAAGAGAGCCCTGAGAATACCGAATACTGCTATTATTGGAATCCAAGTTATGCACATTGGCTTCATTCGGGAACTCATCATGTTCCCTTGCATCTTCATGATTCGTCCTTGGTCTGCCATACATTCCTCAAGAAGCTCTTGATTCCCTGCTTTTCTTGCTTCGTTGAATTTTGTCTGCCAAGCCTTTATTTCTTCCATGTCTGCGTTTGATTGATCCACGTCAGTGAACTTCTTAGTAGCCCATGTTGTGAATAATGCTACTAGTACACTTACAATAGCAACAAATGGTGCAGATAGAGGCATTGACCCTACGGGTGCGAGCAGTGCCGCAATGAATTGGAGGAAATCGGCCCAGATATCTTGCATATCTTCACGTCCAAGAATAAACACTTCGCGCTTGCTTGCATTTTAAGCATTATCCTCCGCGAACCTCTCGATATAGTCACATCTTCAGCGAGCTGAAATGCATCCAATCGCTCGTGGACCCTCTGAGTTGAGGTTCTTAGGCCACTATGCCTCACGTATCATTTCTAGAAATCAACTCATCTAGTCGAAGATGGATATCATTCAACACTTGGCAGGAACCTGTGTCCATGATTTCCTCCATTGTATTCAGCAGTTGAGAGTCGACCATCAGTCGCTCAGCCAGTTCCCCTTCTTCTCGCATCTTGTTAAGATCGTCAACTCCCTTCTCGATTCTAAGAGCCAGTTCGCGATATGGTGTTGACTTGGTCCAACTCATTCCAAGGAGATGCGTTTGACGAAAGATGATGTCAAGCAGAGTTCCAAGGACCTTGTTATTTGCCTCAGGTTCATTTAACAGTCTGTGTCGAATCATTCTGTCACTGATTCCCATATCCCTGCAAATCTCATAACCTCTGAGCATTATGTTAACCGGG
>DAOWNS010000126.1 GCA_030642465.1 Candidatus Thorarchaeota archaeon
AAACTCAGTTTGATGTAAGTGACCAAAGGATCCTCTGCTTTACCCCGAAGACGTCCCCTCACTGCTATTCGATACAATGGAGTTAGAATCAAGGGTAGAATAACCAACGCAATTACAGTGAACTGGTCATCGTACACGAAGTATTCTATGCAGAACAAGGTAACAAAGAGCGGCAACCACCAGATGCCTATATCACGGCCGGATGCTTTGCGGATGCCAATCACCAAGAGGTAGAACACCAGAAAAGCACCAAACACTAGCAGAGCTCGAAGTGCCATGTTAGCCGCAAGACCCCATGGCCAAGCATTTGGTTCAAAGTAGCCGCGTTCCATGTCAAAAAGCGTCCAGAAGCCAGTGCCCACAGCAGCCGTCAGCAAGGCCACGGTACTTAACCATCCTATGCGATTGTCACCGGAATCCTTGCGCTTGGCTGCAACAAGCCACAAAGTCGACGCCCAGAATATCGGTCCAATGATGAGCATTAGAAGAGTTCTGATGAGATTGTGTTCGATTATTATCAGGAATCTGTTGTCAGTCTGCGTTAACACATAATGCTCCAAGACCGCTTCTAGACCGTTTGGCGCTGCAATTTCAGCGAAGACAGCGTCAATGGTGGAGCCTACAAAACCGGGGTCGAGGAAAATAGACAACAACCAAATGCCACCAATCGAACAGACAAGCCCAACCGCGAACAACTTGATTGCATCCGTAACGTCCTGTCGCTGAACATTGAGCAAGGGCCCAGAAACTTCTCCAGTCTGCTCTTTCCATTTCGCTCTATACTCGAAGAAGTACAGGATGAAGAGTGCCGTGCAGACGTATAGCGGGAGGTTCACGATGAATTGTAGAGCAAGGCGCGCCAAGTATTGCTCGTTGCCTGGAATGATTATGATTGGACGCAGTCTATAGAACACGCTTCCGCCCAAGTCGGCTGGTGTCGCAGCTATGTTGATTACATAATCCATCCCAGGTAGCAAATACCAGGTTACGACAGCGACTGTCAGACCAGCGATAAGGGCGAAGAGCTCGGTACTGCCCCCGCGACTCTTGACGAAGTGACCCAATATCCCGACAAGCAGCATGGAAGCCAATGGAATTGCCAGCATCAACAGCGTCCACAGCGTGGGTGGTACCATCAAGAAGTTGTTTTCGGGAGAGTTCATGAGATTGTAGACACTATTGGCAACCTCCCCAGGTAAAAGAAAGAACTGAGACATTGCTCCATGAAAGAACTGATCAGCTGAGTAACGCAATGTCACAGCCATGACGCCCCCAACGAATGCACCTGCGACAAGAAGGCCCGTCATCAGCGCCGACACGATAGTCCCTATTTTCCCGCTAGACCCATAAGGGTTAATCGCACTGCTTGGGTCGTATGTTCTGCTTGAGCTATCCTTTCCGCTTCTGCGGTAGATCTTGTCGAACAGCTTCTTGTAAAGAACCACCGCGAAGTCTTCAGTAAGCGGAAGCAAGAGGATTGCGAAGAGAATCGGGGGAGCGGCAGAAATCAACCCGGAAACATAGTAATCCATCATTAGGTCTAATCCCTCAACACCTGCGAAGCTAATGACGTTCCAAACATCGAGTGCAATAGTCGATAAAGTCAACAGAATGTTAAGTCTGAAGAACCAACCGAGCACACCCCTCATCATCTCGCTGCCAATATCGCGGTCACCTAGCATAAGACCGGCCCCCTTCGCGATTCGATTAGAAGCAGGATAACCAAAACGATAGATCCAAGTCAGGAATATCAGCACGCCCAGTACATAGGCATCTGGAGCCACATATCCGGGGAGCTCCAACCGATAACGCAAGTAATTCTCGAAAGTCCCTTGATATGCACTAATCGATGGCAACAACGTAGCGAGACCGATAATCAGATAGTCCTTCCATCCTTCCTTCCAAGCTTTAGCCTGCACTTGGGGATCAAGTGGCTGTGGTTCAACTCCTTCAAATCGGATATTATCTAGCCGGTCTCTCAGTCCCGAGTAACCGTCACTCTTCGGCTCGCTCCCAGTTATCCGACCAAGTAGGTTCTTGAACTTCACCTGCAAGGGCTCTTGTATTCCCAGCTTGATGCCTAGTACGAGCATCCCGAAGAGCGCTGCAATGAATGAAACCATCACCCAAGTCAGGTATTCCTGAAGTGTATACGCAACTTGGAACAGAAGATCAGTCAATGCAATCCAAGAGAGAAGAGCCATTGGAATGCCTGCTTCAAATCCGATTCCCACTGTTGAAGTGGAAACCATTATGTAGTACAGAAAGAACGTGATTGTCTTGATGTACATGAGGACTATGAAGGCTTCAAAGAACTTGTTCTTCCGACCACCCATGAACAGCAAATAGAATACTGTTACAATGAGGGGGGGCAGCAGTTCAAAAACGACTGTAAGAAGGTTGAGCGCGACCATGTTTCAAGACTCCGTCAGCCTTTGGAGTGCTTAGCTATCGTCTGAGCGTAAAAAAGGTTCGTTAGACAGACTGCTCATTCAGTTCAATCGAAATGCCCCAGTGCCCGCCATACCATATCGCTTATAAGAAAAACACTTCACAATAGTGAATTGTAGGTAACTCCAATACGTACAATGTGGTGAATTCTTATGGAGATTAGCAAGGAACTAACAGAAGCAATAAATGAACAAATCAATTTCGAGATGTATAGCGGTTATGTCTATCTATCGATGGCAACTTGGTTTGAGGAACAGAATCTTGATGGCATGGCACACTGGATGAAGATCCAAGCTAAGGAAGAGTACGAGCATGCGATGAGGTTCTGGAAACATATCACAGACCGTGGCGGCAAGGTCACTCTCAAGGCGATTAAAGCACCAAAGACGGAATGGGAGTCAGCGTACGAGGCATGGGATGATGCCTACAACCATGAGTTAACCGTTTCAAAGTTGATATTCAAGATTGGCGAGGTTTCTGATAGTGAGGGCGACAGAGCAGCAGGTTCAATGCTCCAATGGTTCTATGATGAACAGATCGAGGAAGAGGAGCAGACAATGAAGGTCCGAGACCTGCTCAAGATTATTGGTGACTCCACCAATGCCCTATTCATGCTTGACGGCAGACTTCAGCGAAGAGGCACCTAATCGTTCCTTTCAACCGTCTATTTCGCGGCCTTGGTGTGCACTATCCAGGCCGCGATTGTCAGTCATATAGTACTGTGCTCCTACAATTTTCAAGCATTCAGCAAACAGCAGAGTACTTATGTCACATATTCTGTTGCAGGGGCCGGTGCTGACCATTTATGCTACCTGATGACCTCACTAAATCTGTCAATGATACAGTTTCTGGGATACGAGCCCGGGATTATGTCAATGCCCTCTCAGAATTTCACCGCATACAGGCGAGTCCGGGAATACATGATGCCATTGTCTATCTCAAGAAGGAGATCAAGAAGATTTCGGATGCGAAAGTAAAGATTTTCGCATATTCTGCAGATGGCGCATCACCTATCGAAACGTGGGACACCCCTTACGGCTGGTTCCCGAAATCCGGAACTTTGGAACTTCTAGAGCCCGAACAACGCACCCTCGCTGATTTTGATGCTGAGCCAATCTCGCTCATCGCTCATTCACGCTCTACTAACTTGGAAGCAGAAGTGGTCTTCGTTGGCAAGGGTTTGGATGCTGAGGATTACAAGGGGAAGGATGTCAAGGGCAAGATTGTTTTGACAGAAGGCATGGCGCGCATGGTTCATCGAGTGGCTTGCATTGATCAGATGGCGGCGGGTATTCTGACTTTCGTTGCGCCATCCGGTATTGATGAGTTAGCGTCCCTTAGAAGATACGATGCAGTCTGGCCCAGTCCTGAAGAGGGCGAGAAGGTGAAATTCGGATTCTCCTTGACCCAGGCAGACGGCGTGCAAATTAAGAAATGGCTCGAAGAAGGCAAGAAAGTTAGAGTAAAGGCAAAGGTTCGTGCCAAGCTGAAAGAAGGCACGTTGGAGGTCATTTCCGCACTTATTGAAGGAAAGGATACCTCCAGAGAATTCTGGCTTTTTGCCCATGTGTGTCATCCTCATCCAGGTGCCAATGATAACGCGTCAGGAAGTGCAGCTCTCCTTGAAGCATTGCGGTCTTTGAGCTCGTTAATTCGTAAGGGTGTGATTGAAAAACCAGACATCTCAGTCCGTTTCTTGTGGGGACCTGAGTGGTCAGGCACAATCAAGTTCATCCACCACGAGAAAAAGATCCTAAAGCGGTGTCAAGCTATGCTCAACATGGACATGGTTGGTGCAGATCCGAGCAAGTCGGGTTCAATTTTCCACATGTACAGGACTCCATTCTCGCTCCCGAGCACATTCAACAACGTAGTTCGACACTGGCTATGTGAGGAGAGCAAAAGGGAAAGAAAGAGAGCATCAGGCGGTACCTTGACACCCCTGCCTTGGAGCTATAGCAAATTCCACGCAGGGAGTGACCATTACATGTTCGTAGATGCGACAGTTGGCATTCCATCGGTAATGCTAAACCAGAGCCCGGACAAGTTCTATCATACATCCACAGACACTGCTGACAAGATTGATCCGGCACAGATGGCTTATGCGACACGGGTTGCAGTCCTTACATCTTTAACCTATCTGTATTCGGGGCATACCGTTGAAGAGGCGATCCTTGCTGAAGTGCGGAATGAAGCCATCGATATCATGCAAGCAGTTGGCACACAAGGTATTACTGAGCTAGCAACCTGCAAGGGAGACCCCGATAAGGTCTACCCGAGGATTCTCAGGTGGCTCGGAATGGCACTAGACTTAGGAAAGGCAACGCTAAACAAGGCAGCCACTGAATGGGCGCTTATCTCAGAACAAGACAGATTGAGAGAAGCTTTGAAGACAAGCCTAGACATGGCATATACGTCCGAGATGATGATCGCTAGGAAAGCCTACGAAGGAGCTTGTGCTGAAGTAGGTCTTGAGGCAAAGGAAGAGCACGAGATTAACCTCGATACAATTGGACTCGATATTGAAGTCAAACGCAATTTCAAGTACCCATTGAGCCCATCCATGATGGGAGAGAAGCTGAAAGAAAAGATGACCAAGTACATGAAATTGAACGAGAAGGACAGTCATCTGTACGTGCGTATTGACGAGCTGTTGAACCTCTGCGTAGATTGGGCAAATCTCAATGAAATCTGGGACAATCTCTGTTTCCAGTTCGGTCATTTCGATTCTCAGATTCTAGTGAGCATCGTTGATGACTTGAAAGAGATGGGTGTGCTAGAAGTGAGGGATGTGTAGGACCTGACGGAGAGCCCATGGCTGTACAAGAAGGTTGTTTTCGCTGGCACATTCGACCATTTACACGACGGCCATAAGCACCTCCTAAGAACGGCCTTCAAAATTGGCGGGAACGTTGCCATCGGGCTAACTAGTGATTCCATGCTCACTCAGAAGAAGAGAGGGACTTTGATACAATCATATGAGGAACGTCGACACGCGCTTGTGGAATTCATCAATTCGGAGCGTAGTTCGTCTAGGTGCACTATTTTCCCTATAGAAACAAAAGAAGGCGGCGCTGACAAGATGGAAGACTTGGAAGCACTGGTTGTTTCTGATGAGATTGGCGTTGTTCAGATGGCGTTTAGTATCAATGCCATGCGTGCGGAGAATGGAATACCGAGGTTTCACATTGTTGTAGTGCCTCGAGTGCGAACCAAGGACGGGCGACCGCTTTCATCCTCAAGAATTAGGGATGGAGAAACGTTCACCGACAAAGAACTCGTCTACTGAGAGCCGGGGAATAACTGAGCCTTGGAGAACCGAAACTCGAACTCAGAGTTATCCATTAAATCAACATAATCTATGCTCTTCGCTATGTCGCTCGCAGCATCACGCAATTCCGGATTCAACAAT
>DAOWNS010000135.1 GCA_030642465.1 Candidatus Thorarchaeota archaeon
AGATTGTTCTCAATCTCATCATTAATCGAGGCTTCCGCCAAGTTCTCAGTCAGCTAGACGTCAGGTACATTGTTCGTCAGATAAAGGGCGAGGGCCCAAAGATTAGAATCCAGCGAGATGGAGAAATGACTGACTTCGGCGATTATGTTCGTGAAACCACAAAGAATGGCGGCGCAGATTCCAACTAGCCAAGTGATTGAGCTCTAGCCTTCCACTCTCTGATCTTGTACTGCAACTCCTGTACGTTCCCCTCTTTCTTTTTCCATGAGTTGGCTGTTCTGCGCATTTCGAATACCAATGTGCCGCCTCTACTCATTTTCTGTTCAAGAACATCAACAGCCGCCTCTATTGCGCTGACAATCCCCTCGCCGTCCTCAGTTTTTCCGACAACGCCTTCCAACGAATCAAAGATTGCCAATGGGTCCAAGTTTTTCCACTCCTCAACTGGCACCTTTACTTCACGATACTTCCTAGCTGGAATAATCGTGGTTCCATCCTTTATCTCGACCTCTCCAGCGGCCTGCAGGGCGTCTGCTATTTCCATAGCCTTGGACACGTCCACAACCAGAATCGAGGCAATCTCTTCAGCTCTGACAGAACGCTTGGTTAGAACGAGATTCAGTACTCTGAATCTTTGATCTCCTGACTCAAGTAGCACTCTCTGAAGATCCTCTAAGACATTATCTTCCGAGTTCAAAACTGCGGTGGCCACCTGCGAGAGAGCCATCAGGTTCTCCTTTTGCTTCTGGATAACTTGCTGTGCGGCAGCAAGTTGTTCACCGAGTCCCTGATCATCTCGCCCCGGGACTGCGATTGTACGTTGCTGCGTCTGTTGTGCTCTCAAGCCTTGCACTTCGCTTCCTATTGAGTCAAGAGCTCCACTGTATCGTTGGACATCAGAACCGAGAGCTTGAATCTCCCCATCTTTCTGTGTTATCACTTGTTCTTGCTGAGCGAGCTGCTCTTCAAGTTGATGTGCTCTCTTTTGAGCCCCTCCCAGTTGAGCCTGCAATACGTCTATACTCTGGTTCAATGATTGTATTGTCATCATCTGGTCGCGTATGCGTTCGTTTGGATCTGACATTTGTACATCTCCCGGTAATGAAATGGGACTTGTGCACTAACAATTAAAGTCAATTGTGTGCTTCTTTGTAATCAAGGTGGGTATCTTCAAGTTGCAGCTTTTCGACGCACACACTCACATCGACATGAAGCATTTTCAAAATGACCGCGAAAGAGTCCTTCAGCGAGCAAGAGACGCCGGTCTAGTAGGAATGGTGACTTGTTCAATCAATCCTGGCTCTTTTCGACGGACTCTAGGCATTATGAAGAAGCATGAGGGATTCGTGCATCATTCAGCAGGCTGCCAAGTGTCAAGACTTACGAAATCTGATGCTGATACGATTATATCCTTGACAAGAAAATACGCAAACGACATTGTTGCGGTTGGAGAGGTTGGACTTGACTATCACTGGGTCAAGGTGCCTTCTCAAAGGAAAGCACAAGAACCGCTCTTTCGCATGTTCATAGACCTAGCTGAAGAGCTCAAGAAACCCATTGTAATTCACTCCCGGAAAGCTGATGCTGAAGCAGTCGACTTCTTGGAGCGCCATTTCTCAGGTGATGTCCTTATGCACTGCTTCGATGGCAATGCGGACGTAGCTGAACGGGTCCGTGACAATGGCTGGCATATCACGCTGCCAGCCAACTTCAGAAAATATCGGAATCGCACGCACGCCGCAAGAATCTTGCCTTTGGAGCAGATTATGCTAGAAACTGATGGTCCATACTTGTCGCCAGTTGAGGGGCGCAATGAGCCTGCGAATCTCACGTACGGTTGCAGGTCCCTATCTGAGTTGCGTGGACTACCCATGGAAGAAGTAGCTAATGCAACAACGCGAAGTGCCAAGAAGTTCTATGGTCTGTGATCGGATAACCTACTCCACCACTTCTGGGTGAAGTATGTCAGTAACTGACCCGACGCTATCCAGATTCACATAGAAGTAATGGTCGCCGTGTTCTACTTTGACTGTGACTGGAAATCTCTTTGCAGTCTTGATCACGCTAAAGTCAATATCTAGAGGTGCCTTTTCCGAACAAACTGGACATTTGGCAATTCTCTGAACTTCAAATTCCTCCTTGGATGCCGATTACGACTAGCATAATTCACTCTGATTTGAGCTTTGAGTCGGTACTCAGAACGATGACCGCACCACAGCTTTGTGGGTCTTTCAGTGCTTCTGTGAAAGTATGTGTGATTTCACTGGGGGATTTCTGAGCAATCTCCTCACTGTCGGTTCCCACTATCCGCAAGTTCTCGTAGACTCCAGTTTCAGCTAAAATGTTGAACTCGTTCTCCCCTTCAGTCACTCTCAAAATCAGGAATTTAGCAAAGTCCATCCATTCGTCTTTTGGCCCTCGAAGGCTTATCTCAGTTCTTGTGATTCTTTGGCTCTGCAGCATAGACTCCAGAAGATACGCCCGAATTATCTGATTGCCAACCTTTCTGCGAATGTCAATGAACTCCTGCATTGTACCATCTTGGAATTTCAGTTTCCACGTACGTTGAGAGCTCAAGAGAACACCATGATAAGTTCGATTTCACTTCATATAGAGGTTACTTCGCTGTATTCGTGTCTTTTGCCGGCCCAGAATATCTTTATCTGCTAGCATTGTAATTTCAGCTCAGCAACGTGCTTATCAAACGGAGATAGACAAATGATGCAAACTGTTGACACCCTGATCAGAGAGACCCACATCGGAATTTGGTTTTTGGTTGTAGGGTTATACATCTACGTATTCATTCACCTGCTCTTCTTCAGATGGAGGAAAAGCAAGAATCCATTCCAGTTTGCTACGGCATTGTTCTTTCTCTTTCTTGCTATAGGTAGAATCTTCTATTTCGTGGGCGATTTCTATGCAGACCCGAATTCGTTGATTGGAACGAACAGCGGTTTTACTCCGTTTTTGGCTGGCACACTTGACGTTTGGTTGAAAGCAGGCGGCTTCATGCAATGGATGGCATTGGCCACGTTGGCTGCCACTGCTGGCTTCATGATATTCGGGAAGCGAGAAGCCGAAATAGCCTTCGCAGTTCCAGCAGTTCTAATTGGGCTTGGCCTGCTCGTCTTTCCATACTCGGACATGAATATGATAGCTGGATTGGGTGGCGTGGTTTATGCTCTCTTTATACCTATGCTCTTCTGGTATCTAGCATATCAGTCCGGGGGACTTCTGAGACGCTCAAACTTCCTGCTGGGCTTGGGATTCTTCGTATTGTTCGCTGGACGAGTAATTCATTCTGTGCGCTTCATTGCTGATGCCGCAGGGATTATTGGCTACACTGTGATTGGAGTTCTAGCTCCAGGACTCATCGTGATTGGACTCATACTGATTGCCACGGGTAGTGAATGGGGTCATACACAGTAACTGTGCAGAAGCCCTTCCAGTTGGCTCATCTTAAGAAAACCGTCCGCACAATAACTCCCGCATGGTTGGGTTTGAGAATGAATGCTGAATTTGGCTAGCCGATCTCTTTCCATTCGAGAATTCTTGCGTCCTCAAGCTCTTGCATAGCTTTCTGAACATCCTTGAGCTTTATCCCTAGTTGGTCAGCTATCGCTCGTGTAGTCAGCTTTCCCTTGCATTTCTGGGCAACATCAAAGGTTGATTGGTGCATCTGACCAAGACGGACTAACATTGGGGAAACTTTCCCCTTGATTACAGGCACAATAACTCTCTTCTCTGAGGCTTTTCCGTCCTTAGTTATCTCATCGATGGCCTTGTTGAATTTCTCGAAGGGTTCTAGATTGCCATCCCAATCTACTAGGATTTCCCGATACTCCTCGACAAATGCGTTGTTGACATCGCTAAGGATTGCCATTGCTGCGTTTGTATCATCAGTCTTGTCGATTGTGGCTGCGACAATCACATTGTTCCTCAATGAAAGGCAGATATCAAAGGCACCAAAGTCGATGACATGTACACGATTGCCCGAACTCAGTTCACGGCCAAACTGAATAAGCGCTGTTAAGAAGCCACTGATTAGGTTCGGGTCCATTTCTGCTTCTCCATACTTCCTATCAAGTACGCAAAGGCCGCTGTCTGCTACCAGGATGTAGATGGCTTGAATCAATGTACTTCTCTCACAGCACGGTGCTCCTGAATCGTTAACGCGCATTGCTATATATCACTTCTCGTGGCCTACTCGCCCGTTGGGGGATGTTTTTATCAGGACTCTAACCACTCTTTAGCACGGTGCGGATGATGGATACAGCCAAGGATGCAAGGGTACTAGTGCTTGAAGATGCACTTAGGCGCCTAAACGATGTAGTAAGTGCAAGAAGACTCAAGATTCACGTGGAATACGGCAAACTGATTGAAGCGCTGAAGATTGCTGGAAGTCTTCTTTACGAGATCAAGTACTCCTACATTGATGCTTTCGCACTGGCCGTTCTTGAGGCTACCAAAAACCTAGTTGCTGCTATCGATGGGTTTGCGGATATCTATAATGCCGCGATTGAGTCAGTCGGCTTCAAACCTAAAACTGGAAAGGAGCAGCTTGCGTTGGCCGAGATTGACTACGCGCTTCGCATTGTGAAGGGCATCCCGGCAAGGCTAGCTGAGCATAACGAGGATCCCGCATATGCAGTTGACATCCTCGCAGTGGAGGTCAGTCAGGCACATCCTGTGGAGAATTCTAAGAACCTGCTCTCATGCAGATGCACAGATGGCACTCGTATCTGGGATATAGTAACCAACATCTCAGATGTTAAACCTGGAGTGAAGCTGGCTTGCGCAATATTGCCCCCCGTAGAAATGATGAATGTTGTGAGCGAGGCCATGTTCTTGGGCGGAGAGGCGCTTCAAGAAGCCACCGAGCTTGGGCTTCTGGCAAACCCGCCTGATTCCGCGCTTGATCAAGCAAGAGCGCAAGTCATACAGATAACGAAGAGGATGATGTAGATGGACCTGAGTCAGATTCAGAAGGTAATCGCGGAATTCGAACGTGCGCGTGGATGGGACAAGTTTCCAGCCTCTCAAGTATTCACCCATCTTATCGAAGAGCTAGGTGAGATATCTCGCTACATAACCGTTGAAGAGGGCTACAAGGCGATAGGGCTTGGTCATAAGGCGCCAATTAAGGATGATCTCCCCAGAGAATTTGCTCAGGTGTTCAATCTGTTTATGCAGCTTGTGAACCATTTTGACGTTGACCTTGAGTCTTCTGTTATGTCAGAACTGGAAATCATGAAGCAGCGTTTTCCTGCGGAAGAATGGCTTCAGTACATGAAAGAACGTGAGTCCTAGGATTTGGTGGGACCTGCGTGTCCCCGACTACCCCATCTTGACTTGTGTTTCGAGGGCTTTCTTTGCCATGTCTTCAAGATCCTTCGTGGCTGCAAGGAGGCCAAGTGCCTTGTTCTTTACAGCGGTAATTCTCTTTTCTCCTGCCCATTGAGCCAGACCAGTCACG
>DAOWNS010000351.1 GCA_030642465.1 Candidatus Thorarchaeota archaeon
GACACCTCTGAGTTCCTGCAACAATCTACAAAGATTCGGTCTGATGGGAAACGGGTTGTAAAGCGTCGACCTGACTCCTCTTAGCTCCTGCAGATGTTTTCAGAAACTCGAATTATTCGAGAACCTACTCCACACTATTTACGTCAGTCCCCTCAAGTTCTGTGCTAACCCGCAATTCGGAGAGCATGGATTCCAGTGGCACAGAGACATGGGAAATTGCACTGGTTGCCGAAATGCTGAGTATGTCTGCTTATGTGAAATCCTAAACATGATTGGTGCCTTCCTTTCAGAGAACCCCATTCTATATAGTGAATTCAGAGTAGTCGAACATATCATTCGCCCTTGCGCCGTTTCCTCCGCCTCTTTTTGAGTTCTCTTCTCACTATACTCTTAGCCTTATTTCGTTGTACTATCCACAGACCGGGAATCATGACCAAGGATGCAACCAATGCGTAGGGAGCCAGTTGAAAAATGAAGGACATGTCAGGAAGACTGAACCAGAAAGGAGGGATTCCATCATGTTCGGTGACCGTACCCCACTCGTCTTCGATATAGTCAATCCACCATTGAGGAATACTCCACACTGGTTTTTCATCAACTGAGAAACTCGAGTCCAAGTGATGGAGTCCGTCGTACATATCGAGTAAATGAGTCGCATAATTAACGAAGACCAGACGCTCGCCGTCCAAGTCGCATTCTGGGTAACCAACAAACTCACCATGGGCGTGTTTCTGAAGGCTGAGAATCCACTGGAACATCTTCTCACTGTCAATCAGTTCTGTTCGATCCAGGAGCCACAATGACCAAGCGATTCGTTGAGTGAAGAGAATGTCACCGTTCACATCACATCCCGATTCATTGTCCCAATACTGCAGAAGGTATTCGGAAGTGAAACTCACGTCCATTTCACCCCGCAGTCCTAGTATGTCCATCAACATAATCCCTGCGGGTGCGTAATTGAAGTCGGACTCGGCCCCGAGGATGTTGCTGGAAACGCCCTCTTCATTGTGGCAAGCCCGAACAAAATTGCGTGCTGAAGCCAAGTTCACCCAAGCTAGTCTATCTGCGATTCTGAGTGTGTCAAGGGCAAAGAATGAGTGGACGAGACTGACACTGTCTCTTTCAGGCCTGGAGACAAACCCACCGTTGGACTGTTGGAGAGCAGCCACATATGCAGCGTTGGAATCGACATCGATCTGCTCTTGGAGGCCCAAGCTCGAATAGAGTGTCAGCGCTGTTCTGCAAGTGAAGACACTGGGTCCACTATCTTTCGAGAGGTTAAGCATGCCATGGTCTATGAGTGAGGCGAGGAACTCTATCGTACTTGACCAGTTCAACCTGTTAAGACAGTCAATGTGATCCAGGACTTCATAAGCGTCAAGTACTGGGGCATAGGTGGCATATGCTCCGGAGGGTTCGAAGGGAGGGGGCTGCTGTAGATATGCATGGAAGTAGCCATCAGAGTCCTGCAAAGCAATGACGTAGTCGACAATTGCTTCACGTCGTGTTGTGACATAGGCTTCTTTGAAGATGTGTCCATCTCTAGGTGGCGAACTTGGGCTCATGAAGAAAGCGTCTGGTGTGCAACTAGGAATGGAATCTGTACAAAGAAGCACTAGGAGAAGGGTAAAGAGTAGGAAATATCGGACAGCAGGTCTTGGGTCTTGCCAAACGGGATTATTTCCATGTTTGGAATCTAGATGGATCCTGCGGGGCATCTGATCACCTATTGCTACCTAAGACCAATCTTAGTATAGGCCACTTTGTGTATAAGCGTGTTGAACTTCGCCATGCTATGTGCTGCAGTTTAGGAAAGTTGACATAAGACCCTAGGAAACGGACTATCTCGAAGAGTGTTTCTCTCTTAGCGGTGTCCAATGCAGTTGATTCAAACAGGGCGTTGGAGGTCGCCTTGTGCATGAAAATGGAGGGAGGACGGACATGCCTTTGGAGCAAGCTTCTCGCCCTGACTGAGCTCTAAATTCATTTGCCTTCCTGATACTTCCGAATACCTCTCCGGGTAGCAGATGTTCTGTCAAGTGAAATAACC
>DAOWNS010000183.1 GCA_030642465.1 Candidatus Thorarchaeota archaeon
ATCTTTGCATACAAGTTGAAGCATTCTCCGGTAAAGATATCGCGTTTGCCTTCGTTAGCTAAGCCGAACACAGAGAATAGAACGGCCTTAGACTGCATTGGTAATGTCTTCACGGCTTCCGTGATGGTGTCGCGTTCAATCACCTTCTGGGCTTCTCTGACATGCTCCTGTGTAATCGCATTGTCGCCTCTGCGCTCGGCTAACTCACCGGCAGTTCTCAAAAGGTCAAGTGCTCTTCTCGCATCACCATGTTCCTGAGCAGCAAGAGCCCCTACAAGGTTAATGACCCCCTCGTCTCCAATCGCCTCGGAGTTGAACGCAATCTCAACTCTCTGCTGAAGGATACCTCTCAGCTCCACTGCGTTGTAGGGCGCGAATATGATTTCCTCCTCGCCGAGTGTCGATAGCACACGTGGGTCAAGCATCTCCTTGAACTTCAAATCATTGCTTATTCCAATGATGGAGATTCGACTGTTTTCCAGCTCTCCATTCATCCTGGTTAGACTGTAGAGGATGTCGTTTCCTTGACTGACATCGCGCTTGACAAGCGAGTCAACCTCGTCCAAGACAACGACCATTATGCTAGTATGCTGGTCAAGGCGTTTCTTGAATATTGATCTAATCTCATCAGTAGGTAAACCGGTGAATGGAACTTCTGATCCGTTACGCATTCTTGCGTCGATGTCTTCGCAGAGTTTTCTCAGAACTCTATAATTTGTACCCACAATCCTGCAATTCACATATGCCGTAAGTGGCGCAATCACTCCACTACTTCGAGCCTTTTCCACAAGCAACGATAGAACATAGCGAGCTACCACAGTCTTTCCAGTGCCAGTCTTGCCGTAGCAGAGAATGTTTGACGGCGGCGCGCCTCGAAGGGCTGGACCTAGGATCGAACCTATCCTACTCATCTGGTCGTCACGATACGGGAGCTCATCAGGCACGTAAGTCGGCCTGAGGGCGTTCCTGTCCTTGAAGATCGCTTGACCTTGAAGGAACTTATCGAAGAGTTTGTCTAGCGGCTTTTCCACTATGTTCACCCAACTCCATCCGAAACTATGGTAAGTTCCTGTGGAATAGGCACCACTTCCAGTGGAGCTCCTGATAAAGATACGTATTACCATTTTCTTAAAGACCAACTAATTGCCTTTTGTCGTTAATGACGCATCCGCAGAATTCATCAATATCTCACTGCCAGAACTGGGTAGACTGTTATGCGAAACAGGAGGCTGCAAGTTGCGCTTGAAGGACCTAGAGATGACATTGCAATCGATGGAGCGAATGTCTGACTACGATGTTTCTCTAGAACAATACCCAACTCCTGCCACCATTGCAGCCGCAGTACTATTCTCCGCTGAGATGGACCACGGTGATATCGGTGGCAAGTTGGTGTTTGATCTTGGATGCGGAGATGGCATATTCGCAATAGGCGCAGCCCTTCTCGGTGCGAAGAAAGCGGTGGGCGTGGATGTCCAAAGCAAAGCCTTAAAGGCATCTCTAAGAAACTCCAACTTACTCGGGACAGAGGACACCACAGACTGGGTTCTAGGGGATGTTAGCAATCTAACATTGAAAGCGCCCATCGACACGGTGTTGAGCAACCCCCCCTTTGGAGTCAAAAAACGAGGTGCGGATTTAGGATTCCTCAGGAAGGCAATCTCTATAGCTCGAGTAACATATAGTATGCACCTCTCAGGTGAAAAGAATAGAATCTTCCTTCGGAGTGCAGTTGAAGACCTCGGGGGAGATATCACACAAATCGAGAGCTTCGAGTTTCCGATACCAAGAATCTACAAGTTTCATCGGAAAGAACGGCACATGATTAGAGTTGACCTGTACCGAATGCAATGTGGATTGTGAAAAGAATGTCTAGCGTAAAAAACGGAGATCTAGTTGTTCCTGGAGATCAATTGTGTGTGATTGAAGAGATGTCTCCAAGCTTTGGTACATACGAGAAGGACGGCGTAGTGTTTGCAACCACATCAGGGGGCGTTTCCATAGACCTCAAAGCGCGCAGCATAAGCGTTCTGGGCCCTGATGGCAGTGACAAGCTTATACTTCCAATCCAAGGCGATATCATGGTTGGCGAAGTACTTCGCGCTTACGAATCGCGTGCGGAAATCAGTCTTGTGAAGCGAAACGGGAAGGATCTTCTTAGTCCTCTCATTGGTGAAATTCGTATTGGTAATGTGACTCGGCGATTTGTGAAATCGATGCATGATGTAATCCGTGCTGGTGATATTATCCGCGCTGTGGCATTGAGCACGCATAAACTATCCACTGAGCTTAGTGTGGTTGGCCCGGATTTGGGTGTGATTCTCGGAAGATGCGCACGATGTGGCAATGACTTGGTCTTGACCACACACAACAATATGGTCTGCTTGCGATGTGAGAATCACGAAACCCGCGAAGCAGCAAAGGATTACGGAGTAATGTTCGGTCTCGAAGCACGACCTGACCTCGCACCACGAAGAAGGTCTTATGGTGACCGAGGAGGCGGAGATCGTCGCTACGGCGATAGACGTGGAGGCGATAGGCGGGGGAGAGATAGACGTGGGGGAGATAGACGCGGAGGCCACAGGAATTCCTACCGTGATGGAGATAGAAGGCCTAGGAGGCGATAAGTCTGAAAATAAAGACAATAGAGCACAGTCGAACTGAGATTAAGGTTGAATTTCAAGAAGAAGGACATGGCTTCTGCAATCTACTACGCAAGACGCTTCTTGAGGAACCATCTGTTGAGTTTGCAGGTTACACCATTGATCACCCTCTACTCGCGCATCCCATTGTTTCCTTGAAGACTAAGAGACGTCAGGCCAATGTAGTCCTTCGTGAAGGGCTTGAGAAGATGCTTGCTCGGGCAGAAGAGTTCCGCAAGAAGTTCAACCAAGCTGTTTCCGACTACAATGTCGATTAAGACTACACTTTGTCATCCATCTTGGTGACACACAATGTGGAATGCCTTCATCCAACATGAAACGATTGACTCGATTATGCACGACAAGGGTCTCGCAAAGATTGGTGACGGAGTTGTAAATCTCTGTTATTCTCTTGCGAAATCGCTTGTTATTCAGAGTGCTACCGGTGAGAAAGTGCGAGACAGTGTATTAGCTCGTGCGATTCGTTCCACATCTCTTTATCAGCATATGAGTCGTAGGACAGATATTGGCCGCGCAGCTGATGCCTATGAGGCCATCATGGCCTTTCTCTGGCTAAAAGGGATGATGACAATAGAGGCTGCAGTCACCACTTTGGTTCCGCTACTTGAGATTGATACCACAACTAGTAGAATACAAGAGGGAGAAATCGCTGCTCGTGCTTTTCAAGCCCTTCTCGAAGAGAATCAACACCATCTTCCCTCCTCCCATATCCCATAATGATTAAATTCGCTTTTCTCGATTGCAAAGCAATCCTTAATTGAGAAACATCCACTCCCCCCGAAGAACAAGAGGCACTTCGACATGCAGTTCTGTGAAAAATGCAATGCAATGATGGTACCCGTAACAGAGGAAGATGGTACTAGGGCTTTGAAATGCCGCAGCTGTGGAAACACGAAAACAATTGGCGGACATCTTACAGTTTCTCAAGATCTTGAGAAGACCCCACGGGACAAGATAATCATAGTCGAAGAGGACTCCATTCCCATGCCAACTATAAAGGCGGCGTGTCCAAAGTGCGATAATAACGTTGCATACTATTGGACACTTCAAACGAGGCGTGGTGACGAGGGCGCAACAGAGTTTTATCGCTGCACGAAATGTAAGCACACTTGGAGGAACTACGGCGGTTAAGCTATGAAGAATCCTAGCTTATCCTTTCAGAATTAAATCTGTGGTGTAAACAATTTGACTGAGGAGAAGTACCCAAGGGCCAAGCCCGCCAAACTCGTAACAGTACGCAGCTTGAATGCAAACTCTGAGAACCCCGTCAAAATCATGGGGATTGTTGTTGAGGCACAACCAGGAGTCGCACTGCTACAAGACATTCTTGATGATGTGGATAATGCAGGGTCGATATGGGCTATTGTTGAAGGCACGCTTGAGATTGCGCAGAAGTACATCTTGATTGGTGATGTCACAGAGAAAAAGACCTCAGATGGCAACGAACTCCGGCTAGCTGTTTTTCTTTCATATAACATTGATTCACTTGACATCGCACTTTACAAGGAAACGCTGGAATTAGAAGAAAAGGTCAACCAAGCTTTATCCAGATAATGAGAGCTGCAGGAAATTCCGTAGCGAAAGGCAAATACCACATTGCAGCATGCCTGTTGCACTTCAGCAAGGTCTACACTCCAAAGAAAGAGTACACTTTAAGTAGGCAACATCATTGCTCTAGTTTGCTTGAACCGCATGAGTTGAAGCTCATAGTTTCATTCATGGATTTAG
>DAOWNS010000222.1 GCA_030642465.1 Candidatus Thorarchaeota archaeon
CGGCATTGCAGAAATGAGCCTGAGCCTTCTTATGCTCCTTGTCGTTGCGAGACTGTGCTGCGTTGGACTGCAATGAAACGGCCCGGCCAAAGGACTTCTCAGCTCGACCAAACGCATCTGACGCCGAAGTGTAAAGCTTGGCTGCGTCTTCAAGATTTCCCGATCTCATCTGGGCGTTGGCAATGTCATTGTAGGTCATCCCCAGGTAAACCTCGCTAAGACCCGCAGTGTTAGCTTTCCAATCATCTAAGCTGGACAACTTCTGCTTGCTAACTGCCTTGCTCTCCTTGAAATGCGGAATCGCTTCATTGTACAGATCAGTAGCTTGCTCAAAGACGAAGGAACTAAGGATGTCCCTCCAAATCAGCTCATCGAACGAATTGAAAGCTTGTCTGAATGTACTCTCTTGTCCAATCAAATCGTTAAGGAATTCATCATAGAATTCTGCCTCCGCGGCCTTATTCTTACCACGGAGCTCTGCAAGCTCTTTCTCTCCTGCATCTCCAGCCTCCCGTACGAGGCTGTATGCCTTGTGGCCTAGCGCCACTCTCCTGAGTTTTTGGGTGCCATCTACCTTTGATGGTATTGCTGAGAACGGCTTCTCAAGCATTGTGTAGACAGCAGCTAGGTAGCGCGACGCTTCCTTTCCCTTTTCCTCGCTTTCTTGCTCAACAAATGGGCCACTTGCAGCTCCTGCCTGATGGAGCCATGCCATGACCTTGGCCATCCATACGTCTCCAAGGTTGCGCTGATGCTTTGTAGTACTATCTTCGAGTGCTTCCCTGATTTGATCCTGTGCTTCTCCCTCTGCAGTTCGATGCCGTTCCCTCAGGTATGATAATTCGAACTCATCGCTCATCATCTGCTCACTGAATGTTGCTATCTCATCATAGAGGGCAGTGAATGCATTATGCATGAGGATTCGCTTTCTTTCGAGGGTTTCCTTATCATCAATATCAGTTTGGGTGAATTCCTTGACGCTGTCTTGTGCCAAGATATTCAGCTCGTACAATCTGCTAGTATGGACGATTACATCATCTATCAGGTTTTCTTTTTGCAAACGTCTGTTACTCAAAGAGAGCACCTTCAGGAAAACAGCTTTCTCATTGACGAAGATACCTACAACTATTAAGAGTACCTGAGCAGGACTCGAAGAAATCGACCCAAAGGAGTGGATTACGCATCGATTCAGTCGAGTTCGAATCTGTCAGATTGTGTTCAGCTATTCAGCTGGCCGGAACCTAATGCTTCGGCCGTCTCTAAACTTGACTAATCGTCCCTCTTCGACCAGCTGGTTCAACACCTCGCTAGTTCTGGACCTGGATTTTCCCCATTGTCTGGCAAGTTCAGCGGCTGTAAATCCTGCATCTGTTCGCTGAATCAAGTCAACTAACCTCTCCCAGGCAACATCGCGTGCAATGCAACTCTCTTGATTCGCAAAAACGTTGTATTGATTCGCGTCGGTGGGCATGGTTATTCCTGGGGGCGTCTGTTTCAGTTTCGAGGTTAGTTCGTTCATGGTTTCATGAAGCATCAATACGCTCTTTCTGAGCTCCTTGATTTCTTCCCGAAGCCCTACGATCTCATAGTCTTTGGACACTTGTTTTCCCCCTACTTGTTATGCTTCTCTCTAGATTCGACGTATTGCCGTTTCTTCTTCTTCTCGAATGTTTCCTTTGCTTCCTTGGATTCAAAATGAATCTCTTGAGTTGACGAGTAATCTGGACAATCCTCTTCAATCATTGAATTTGTGGTCGCGTCAACTTCCATTTCAGATTCAACTGGGAGTTCTTCATTGTTTTCTGAAAGCGCATTCTGGTCTGTTTCTGACACCTCAATCTCATCGTATTCTGTTTTCTTTGACTCAGTGACTTCTTCGGCCAAGATGTCTTTGGTCTTCTTTGCGTATGTTCTCTTCTTATGTTCGTAAACCAAAATGTGCCACCCGCGTCGTCAACAACAATCAACAATTAACGCAGTTTTGTTATAAGGTTAATCATGGGGTCCCGTAGCATTCTCAAATGGAATCAGCAAGGGTTCTGGCGAAGGTCAAGTACCCCGTGTGTGCGATCATCCACGTCGTTGGACGCGTCTTATTCTCGCGCACCATGATTTCTCGCTGAAGTACTTCCAAAGTTCTAATCATGCCCCATTGTCTGCTTTCGCCCATGGCTTTGCATGTCTTCATGACTTGTTCGATTGTAGGACTATAGCTCACAAGATAATGGCTTGGCTTCAGCGCACTGTGAGCAATGTCAACAACTAACCAAGGTGTTGCTAAATCCAAGACCACAGCGTCAATAGCCTTCTCTTCGATACCTTCGATAATGTCCTTCAAATGCATAGTCACGTTGTCCAACGCATTGTGCCGCTTCAAGTTCTTCTCTGCTTGGATGTAATGATTCTCTCGAGCTTCGTATGTGTAGATATGTCCCTGTGGACCCACAGCCCTTGACAATATGTATGTGAGCGCACCAGATCCAGTTCCAGCCTCAACAACTCTACATCCTGCGGATATTCCTGCTTCAATCAAAATGGTGCCTGCGTCCTTTGGATATACAATCTGAGTGTTTCGGCCCATCGAAATCTGAATGTCTGTTTGACTGGGCTTGTGTATCTGAAAGGTTTGACCAGAATGGCTCTCTACCTTGAGGCCGAAGGGACGGCCGATGACATCATCGTACTTGATGATGCCCTTGTTGGAATGAAATTCTTCTCCAGCCTTGACCTTTCGTATCCAGTACCTCTTTGCATCAAGAAAGATGTAGATGTAACTGCCGTCCTGAATCTGGTCCTGCATAAGCAATCAACCTACGTGCCGTCGTTTTGAGTGTTCCTGCTCCTGTCTGGTTAACTCGCGCCACCCCACAAAGCTTTATCCGAAAATTTCTTGCTGGGCAAAGAGAGGGAACCCCTTGGACGATAACAGTAAGAAGCACGCCCCAGAGATGAATTTGGATTCCGAGAGCTTGGAATCTGACCGTCCGATAGAACTTATTCCGAAGAATGTACTTGAGTATCGACCCCGGGTCGGGGATTCACCGGACCTGTTTGTGGATCTAAGTGTTGGCGTGGTTCTCGGTCGATCCAACTCCTTTCATCGGAAATATCGAAATGCGGGCCTGGGTACGATTGGCGCAATCGCGGAAACCTCGGATGACATTCTTACGTCGCTGTTAGGAATGCCGGTGAATCTGGACATGGTGAGTCCGCACGTGATATTCGTTTCAGGGAAGAGGGGCTCAGGTAAGAGCTACACACTTGGAATCTTGATTGAGGAGCTCGCGTCTGCAATGGAGCGCAAGGAGATTGAGGTCGCAACCGTTGTGATTGATACTGTTGATGTCTTCCGTCAGGCGGTTGAGCCTAATGTGGATCAAGATGCTCTCCTGAAGAAGTGGAACTTACAATCCAGGGGTTTTCCAGTAGATGTCTTCATCCCTCGAAAAACGTACAACAGTCTTCCAGAGGCGGTCCGAATAAAAGCCCGTCTTCATCCATTGGCAATAAGTCCCCGCGAACTGACTGTGAGTGATTGGGGATACGTGCTTGAGAAGGGAGGTCAGCTCAGCACTGCAATGGAGAACCTCATAGGCGATCTCCTTGAGAGCATTCGCAAAGGATACACTCTGGAGTCCGGTGAACACGTTGCATTGAAACGGAGCTTCAGCATCAGGGATATGGTGCAGTGCATAGAGTCGAATCCTTCCATTAACGAGCTCTACAAGGCTTCAACAAGAACCGCAATGATTCAAAGACTCAAGAGGGCCGCAAGAC
>DAOWNS010000280.1 GCA_030642465.1 Candidatus Thorarchaeota archaeon
CAGCTTTATCAAAGAAGTTTTGTATGTCAGCGGCCAGTGTAATCTCATCAAGCTCCTTCCCAGCAAGAAACTCTTCAAGAGCTACCAATGTTTCTTCTGGATGAAGGAAAAAGTCACCCTTGATGACTATGGCAAGAATCCTACCTTCTGAGGGTGTGAGCTTTATTTTCAGAAGCTTCCCACCTGGAACTTTGTATATACTATCACCCATGATATCCTACCTCGAGAGGTTCCATTTGGTGGTTGAGTATTTCTCTTTCATCAATCTCTGAGCATCGGCCCATTCTTGTGCCATGAGGGCACCGGGAACCAAGTCAATCTTCAGCGCTTTTGAGAATCCGGTTTCAAGCGCTTTTCCAAGTTCGTTGACTTCAACATGCCTGCCCAAGACTTCCCTAATGGAAGTCACGCCCTTCTTCACGTCTTGGATCATCTTATCTGAGATTTTCTCCTTGGGAACCTTTAGTATGGAGAACATCACTTCAACATCCAAATCGAGTAGAGTCGTTCCGTGCTGCAATACACACGAATTGCGCCGCGTCTGAGCATTGCCAGAGATTTTCTTTCCACCAGTCACTACATCGTTTATTGGTCGAAACTTGGCCTTTATTTTCAGTTGTTTAAGGGCTTCAATGATTCCTCCACAGATTATCTTGTAGGACTTCGGAATATCAGGGGGCGCCAAGCGATGGCCCTTGGGAACGATAAGGCTGTAGGTCACTTCCCCTTCGAAATCGTGGTAAACTGCTCCACCACCTGTGACTCTTCGAATGTAGTCGATTCTATTCAGTCTGCAATATTTGAGGTCAACTTCATCTGTCATACCCTGAAATATCCCGATGGATACCGTAGAGGGTCTCCATCTATATATGCGCAGGGTAGGAGGTGCTTCTCCCTTTTTCATGGCGAGCGTAATTGCTTCATCAATAGCCATGTTCTCGTAGGCATTGCGTACGCATAGTTCTAGGAACCTAAACTCTTCCATCGCGGCTCACGAATCCTGCCTCTGCGAGAGCTTTGTGTACTTCATCCTCTGATAGGGGTCTAGGGTAATTGTACATTGGTCCGCGAGGCCTTTCGTTGTAGTAAGGTCGATTGCAGCCACTGCAACCTGTTACTCTAAATGCCTCGCCTGATGATAAGGTTTCCCTGAGCCATGCGGCATCGTTTTTTAGCTCAAGTTTACCGCTCGCGTCTGCGGAAACCCCTTCACGATCAACCAATTTGTTGGCGACAAGATATCTGAGGACCTGCACGCGTCTATAGGACTCCAGAGCAGGCTGACTCGTTTCTTCCAATGCTGTACCTCTAATTGGTGTAAACGCGAATAGTCCTACGGTTATCCCCATTTCATACATCTTGATGATGAACTCAGTTGCTTCCGCTTCTGTTTCACCTAGACCAACGACGAGATGAGTCGTGACGTTTTCAGGACCGAACACTTCTAGCGCCTGGTGCATGGCTTCAAGATGGTGATCCCATTGGTACGGCCCTCTACGACCCGCACCTTTGATCTTCTCGAATAGCTCAGGAGTGCATGCATCCATTGCAATCCCTATCTTCTGCGCTCCAGCGCTTTTCAGGCGTTTCATTTCATCCAAACTTACTGGATGGATGCAAATGGATACGGGTAGTTTTACTTTGGTTTTGACAGCAGCAAGTATCTCCTCAACATCTTTCACAACTGTTGGATAGTTCAAGCATTGAATACATGCTCTTCTGAAGTTTAATCCTGCCCGCAGGTGATGAATGAAATCATCAAGCTTGTACTCAGGCCACCCAATCCTCGCCAGCATGTGAGGGGATGAACTACTATCCCGTGCCTGAGGACAAAACGCACAATTGGCGGAACACTTGTTTTCGCTATAAGTCATAATGAAGGCAGTGGTGAAATTGGGGTCGCTTGCTCCTTCTTCAAGTCCCACTTCTATTGCAGTACCCAATGAAAGGCGTACCAAGTCGACCAAAGCAATCGTGTATCAAGACTATGTATTACTCTTTAACGATGTCATTTAGGCGCTTGAAGGAAAGGACACCCACATCCCCCTCCGCGAATTTTCCGGAGAACCCCCCATATTGTTGAGGAATCATTATGACGGGTGGGGACCCCTTCACAGTTTGTTTTTTTGTAAATGCAAAACATGAAACGCCCCTAATGATTTCGTCTTCGAAAGTCAGCTGAAACGGCTCTCCTCTCTTGAAAGGGCGGCGGCTATCCAATCTCCCTACGGCGTATCCGATATCGGTGTTCCATGCAGTGACTATGCTTTTCTCAACGGTGTTGGCAAGACCGAGAACGCCACCATGGTTGTAATGGGGGACTCCGGCATCTAGAATACCAATTCTTCTATCGCTCCCAATGTACGCCGCATGCCCAACGAGGTCTCCGGATCTAGCTATGGGTGAGTTGGCTGTGATTCCTATCATGACATCATCAGTAACTCTTGTAACTAAGCATTCGAGTTCAGAAACGCTCTCCTGTGGTACTTGTTGCACTGAGGCAAGTTCGACGTTAAGAGGATATGATTGACTGGCTCTTTTAAAATTGTGAGCATTCATTATTTCGATGTGATAGTGAGGTCCAGTCCAGTAGTTGAAGTAGCGTGATCTAAGAAGAAACCCCAATCGCTGCCCAACTTCAACTGTTGTTCCCTCCTTGACTTCTGGGACACAATGCAAGATGCGGACAATATCAGTGGATCCTTCAGAAGCAATGGCTATGCCAAAGTCTGTTTTATCGGAAGGGAAATTCCTCTCTTTGCCCATTCTCATCTTCTTGACGCGGATGACTTGACCTGTAATCGGAGAGTAAGCAGGACCGCCCCATTCTTCGTGGCTAGGATAAATGTCGATTGAAGTGCCTTGTTTATGACCCACATATGGACTGTTGAAATATGAAAAGTAGGCATCAACTGGAGCGAAGAGGTCAATCCCCGCAGCTGTGCCCACCTTTCGCATGCTCTATGCCTTCTTGGCAGCATCGTAGATTGGAACAAGTTTTGCTTTCCAATCTTGAAGACCCTTTGGAGAGTC
>DAOWNS010000224.1 GCA_030642465.1 Candidatus Thorarchaeota archaeon
TCTGAAGAAGGACAAACCAGCTACGATTACTCGTTGGCTGTTATCAAAGGTGAATTCAATTGCTGGGTCGTGTACTGAGAATCTGGATAACTTCAGGCTACGTGACTACGCAATAGCTGTTACATCTGATATGACACGAGCTGTGAACCACTACCTGAGACGGCCAGAGGTTCCCAAAGAGGAGCGTGAAGGAACATTGGCTTACGTTTGCGATATCTGGGTGCGACTGGCGGCCCCTCTCATTCCTCACACCTGCGAGGAAGTCTGGTCAAAGATGGGCCGAGATGGTTACGTATCCCTAGCGTCCTGGCCCAAACCAAACAAGAAACTGATCGACCCGTCTGTTGAATTCGCTCATCAAGTTGTCTTGTCCACCATGCGTGATGTGAGGGAGATTATGAAACTCCTGAAGGACACCAAGGCGAAGAAGGTACATGTCTATGTTGCGCCCGAATGGATGTTCCAAGCTCTGAACAGTGTTCGCAAGGCGAAGTTACCTGTAATTGTAGGCACCATCATGAAATATCTGATGTCGAATCCTGACTTCAGGAAACATGGCAAGCAAGTGAAGAACATCGTTGATAGGGTTGCGAAGGAGAACGGCCTTTGGGATCACTCCTCAAGTGCTGCAGATGAGATTGCAGTCCTGCTGAGCTCGGCAAACTACATGAGCGAAGAGCTGGGGCTTGAAGTAGTCGTACAAAACTCGGAGAGTCCCGAATACGACCCTCAGAATAAGGCACGGTTCGCACTGCCAGGACGGACATCGCTCTTCTTGGAGTAATCGCTCTGTCACGTAGTGTATCTTGCGACATTGTCCTTGAACCACTCTGGGACTTGGACATCATCGACTCTATCAGACGAAGGCATGTATGGTTTAATGTCAATAATGGGTGTTTCGTCAAAGGCGTCAATTTGATCGATTCGGATTCGATGGTTTGCATCATCGATGCCCCTGACAGCTACAACTGAGATACCTATAGGGGTGGGCCGGGCAGGAGATCTTGTTGCAAATACGCCTGACAGCTCAGCAGTTGCCTTAGGGGGCTGAACCCTCAGGTGAGTTCGGTCTGCTGGATTGTCCCGCCCAGTAATCCACCAGAGCACGATGATGTGGGAGAACTTATCCAGCTGAAGCACAGCATCCCAATACTCCGGTTTGATTTCAAGGTGAACGGAGTCGTCATTCGTCTTCCTAACAGTTCCTACAACACAAGCACAGAGTTCCATATTGGACTTCCCCTCGCTGCATACAGGCGCACTCCCAGATGAATCAACTGGAATGTCCTATAATCCTAATGATTCACATTCGCTAATCGATGGAGTCCAGTTCTTCTTCCTGGAAACGAGCTAGACCACTGGTCCTGACTTCATCTTGAGCTTCGAGGCAACTTCTTCCAAGGTATAACCTTCAACAAGCGGCGCGAGACCTGTTTCTTCCAATGGAACGACCAACCGCATTCCACCTTTCTTCGAATATGCACCAAGACCCACACTTGAGCCCACTTGGATAACCTTCTTCTTCCGGAAGACCCGCTGGACCTTGAGAAAGCCGTCAGTACAGGCAAGCACGATTACAGCTGTGGCGTCTTTGTAGATTTCCTTGGTTGCCTTATGCTTTGTACGTTCCCGAATCAGGGGGGGTTGGCAGCTAACGCCAACGAGTTCCTGACGGATAACGTTGAACCCATCTTTTTCGAGAGCTTCAGCAAGGGCCTTGAGATTCTTGCGTCCACCAAGGTCGCAGTATTTCGTGCAGTCATTGCACGACCATACAACGATTTTGTCATCCTTGTCAAGCTTCTCTTTTATCTGCGCATAGTCAAGGTTGCGAAGCACTACAATCAAGATTCAACCCCCTCTGGTGTAACGACCTTCAGCATTTCATTCATGGCAGGCACTCCCAATGTTCTTACTCCTGCGACAACGGGAATCTTGGGGAACTTTCGTTTGATTACGCTCCAACCGGCCCAACACCCCAGACAGAGTATCTTGTCGACATCACTAGCTGGTTTCGCATAGTCGTAGTAATCGAAGTTGCAGCCAATTGTAAGCACAATCTCCTCAACGACCTCAATTCCAACGTCTTGCACAAGCTTCTGACTGATCTCTTCCATCAGCTTTGCTCCGCCGGCTTCTTGCGATCGTGTGCAAGTATTGCAGGTAACAATAGAAACTCGTTCTCCCTTCTTGAATTGAGCCTTGATCTTCTCATAGGGAACCGCTTCAACAGCACAGACCAAATTTATCCCTCCTGGGGCAAGATGATTCTTCTTGCGTGCGTACCAGCGTTGTCAAGACGCTTTGCAGTCGTTTCATGGTAATCAGCTTCGAATTCCGATAGCTCGCCAAAGACTAGCGCTTTTGAAGGGCAAGCTTCCACGCATGCGGGGTCTTTGCCAGCTTTCTGACGGTCGTAGCACATGTCGCATTTCATAATTTTCCGTGTATTCGAATTGTAGATTGGAACACCCCATGGACAGATCAACTCGCATGCACGACAACCGATGCATTTCTCATCGTCAACTAATACGATGCCATCTTCAATGTGGATAGCTTCAGTTGGGCAGACCGTTTCGCAGGGGGCATCTTCACAATGTGCACAGCGGAAAGGAACCGGAATTCCTTGGAATTCATCTACATAACACAATGATTCTCCGTTTTCTCGGGCACAGGCTTCGACGCATTCCTCACAGCCTAGACAACGATTCATAACTAGAAAGACATTTCGCGGCATTTTGGCACCTCCAAGTTTCTAGGATTTTCTCCCCCTCACCAGTGCGGGCTGAGCAACCTCCGCAATGGCCTGTGCAATCTTCGCGCGCTTGCACGTTGGACAAGTGGTGTATGGGTCGAAGGGAAGACTGAGTCCATCAATCGCCTTAGCCGCCTTCTTCTCCGCAAGACGCTTTTTGAGGTCCTCGCCAAATGGAATCGGACTAAAGTGATTTCCACAGACGGAGCATTTCTGCAATTCGACTTCCAAGTCCCAGAGAGGTTCCTCCTTCATGAACGATAGCAATTCAAACCCTGGAACAATCTCAATGGCCTCTTGTGGACAGGCTTTTTCACACTCCTTGCACACAAGGCATTCAGTGTGAAGAGTTCCATACTTGCGTTTGCCTTCTACGTCTTCAATGGAAATGACATCTTCAGGGCATACGCTATAGCACGCATAACATCCGATGCATTTGTCCGGGTCCCTCTTTGGAAAACCATAGCCTTCCATGACTTCTTCCGGTTCGAAAACCATGACCTTTGTCGGTTCATAGTCGACTCGTCTGGCGATTGAAAGCAAAACCTCATGGATTTTGTGTTTCTTGGAAGCGGTTTCATCCACATCCATGTCAGCCAGGTCGCCGACGTCTTTCACCGGTGTGGGTCCAAGCTTCTTGATCTTATTTGTGAAATTCGTGATGACTTCAGCCCATTTGATTCCTTCAGATGCTGAAACATGTTCAAAGATGATCCTCTCGCCCAAACCCATCTCATCAAGTATCTTCTTGAAAAAGTCGAAGCGCTTCTTAGCGGCGATATTGCCTTCGACATAATGGCAATCACCAACGTGGCAACCGCTGATGATAACACCATCTGCACCCATTTCAAGCCCTCGAAGCACAAACAATGGGTCAATCCTGCCGGTGCAGTTCACTCGGATAATCCGAACGTTGGAGGGATACTGTATCCTGCTTGTGCCTGCGAGATCGGCTCCGGCATAGGAGCACCAATTACA
>DAOWNS010000041.1 GCA_030642465.1 Candidatus Thorarchaeota archaeon
ATCGTCAAAAACTAGAACTTTGCCTGCTGTTGCACCGTCGTATTCGGAGTCGCCTGACATCTTATCGCCTTCTTGAGTAGATAGTTGACCTCGCAGATTGGGTCTAATTCTATTGGTTCACGCTCTCTATTATAAATGATGTTCTGCTCTCATGAATGTTCATATTACTGAGGCGACACAAGGACTGTGCCGTTTTTGAGGGCCGCTGCAACAAACGAAGATGAGTGATGCGGCATATGAATTCCCCCGACAGATTACCTCCAGGGAGATACCGTTGGGTAACGGATCTGCGAACACAGAGTCAATGCGAGTATCGACTTTATCTTAAGAAAAGGCATGGGAATCTGCTTTCGGATGCAAGCGTGCAAGGCACATGGCTTCATTCACAGTCAATACTATTCGCATCTTCTCAAACATCCAGCAGGCGACTAGTGAGGGTTGCAAACAGCTGCCGAGAACTTGGACAAAGTTAGACACTTATTAGGCCAGTATTTGAGGAAAAGGCCCCATGTTCACAGTGTCACAAGTCAAGCGCGCGTCTTACTTCGTGTACTGTATCGAAAATCTGCTCACTCATCACTTCACCCTCGTTGATGATGTGTTCCAGCAAGCGAATCACATCTCTTGTAATGCTCCTAGCAGCACACTTGACTAGGTCAATATCAGTTCCAGGAAGTCTTTCGTTCATCATAGAGTGACCCTAGTCCAGAGAATGTTTGTCGGAGCTCTATGCACGCCAAAGGATTGCTTCACTATCTACTATGATCGCCACCTCTCAAGTCATGGACTCCTCTCTATCAAACTGAAATCTATCAGAACAGTCGATCTCCGCCTAGGAGTCCTGCTCGGACAAGAACTTCAAAATTCCTCCATGAAGTCATCATCATTGACTATATCAAATCCTCATCCGCGACCCCATAGTGCTCCTGAAGGGCCTCATCTACGATATTAACAATCTCCTTCATGCACTCATTACTCAGATTAAGACCAGTAAGACGATTCGCAACCTCCATCTCAACATCCTCACGGCACGTATAGCCCGGGTCCCAACTGTCTTTTGCATAGATTTTCGCTACTTGCACTTCAATCTCGCCGCCCCGAGATGACTGAAGGCGTGCGACGAACCATCTGATCTGTGTGGACCTGTCAGTCGCAATGGATACGTCGACGAGAGTCAATCCCACGCCTTCGTCCTCGACCTCCCTTGTCTCTAGATAGTCATCCACCACCTCTTCGACCCGATCTTCTGATAAAGCAATACCAGTGGCATCCACAAAGCTCTGCAGTTGTTCCAAGAGCAGCTTCTCTACCGTTGACCTTTGCATTAACAGCAATCTCTTGCACGTATTGGCCATGCCATCAGTCAACTTACTGACGGAGAATCGCTTCTGATGTATCTCCTCGGTGAGACTTCGGCTCAGAGCGAACTTCACC
Organism: Candidatus Thorarchaeota archaeon; assembly: GCA_030642465.1. Lineage (GTDB taxonomy): Archaea > Asgardarchaeota > Thorarchaeia > Thorarchaeales > Thorarchaeaceae > WTCK01. The sequence goes on from DAOWNS010000041.1 coordinate 1,435, forward strand.
TGACCCTTAGCACAACTTACCTTGAGTTGCCAGGTTTCCTTACTTTCTGTGTATGAGCGCGGTACAAGCAATCTGCCATCTACATGTTGAGTGCGAACGATGCTCATAGTGTAAGTACTCTCCTGAAACTCCCTGGGTACAGGCTCGGGCACCAGTACTTGGAACCAGTGGACCACCCATTCCCCCTCCAAATAGTATACAAAAGCGCCACTGTCTATTAGGGACCTCAGAGTAGGTCCAGTCAGGCGCTGTTTCTCCAACTCATGAACCTCCTCGGGAATTCCGAACCCACTCAGATTCATCCTCCAACACGAGCCATGTTGATAGATGGACTCATTCATCACTCGGGCCGGGGTTCCTGGACCCAACTCTGCGCTCCGGATGAGCTCCGCCCTCTTGCCCTGGTCCTTGGCTGATGCAGTCTGGGCGGCCAACGGGCAGACACTGTCATCATGTTTGACAATAACGATTAGAGCACCATCCTCTCTGGCATTGAGTAGGTCACTCGCGTTGGGGGGAAGCCTCAGACCAACACTCCTAAAGGGTCTTCCACGGTCAACCCATGGCCGCAGAACCCTCGCCAGCCCTCTGTACTCGATGTCCTTGAACCGGTTCCATGCAAACTGGTGACCATCCACAAACACAGGGCGACAGTCATAGTCTGGTCTGCGCAAGATCTCAATCACGTCCGCCGTCCTGTGAACTAACAGACAGACGATTGGACCCTTCTCCGCATGATGAAACTCCAAGGAGTACATGCTCTCGGCGTTGTCTATGCTCACCACACATCTCACTGGCATACAATTCTTCAATGATGACGCGATCACATTCAGAGCATAGTCCACAAGTGAGTCCAGATCAGCAGGACGCGGCCGCACGGATGAATCGTCAATCTGTATCGTGCAAGGCAGAGGTTTCAGTGTGACCCAGCGAAGGATGGTGGCATCTTCCACTCGTCTTGTCCTGTAGTCCAGACGCGTTACACAGACCCAGCCCTTCCGTTGGCGTATCCAGAGTCCAGTAAGTCCTCTGAAATCCGCGACCATTATATCATATCTCTGTGACCCAGCGATTCTCTGTGCTTCCTGACTCAGTTCAGAGATATGAGTTTCACCCCAGTATGGCCGTTTACTGGTCATATCCTGGATTATCTCCATGGGAGGTCTTGAGGAGTCTATCTCCCCGAGATTCAAGAGCATAGTGTTCATCTCATGACATCCCGGTGCATTCTGAAACACCAACCACATTCTCGTTGTCCCCAGAGTCGATTGGGTAGAGGAGAATAAGATTTGCCCGAACCGCACGTTACTAGCATTCCTTCTTGCCATCAGGTCATAGAGGAGGGCCTTGGTTCGGCTCTTGAGCCTCTGTTCTACCATCGAGAACTGCAGGATGGACTCTCCGGTGAGATGATTATCACTGTACTCAGGAGCAAGACCTAGGGTCATCAGTTGCCAGGGGATGACCTCTCTCCAGAGCTCCTCAATAAGGTGCGGAGTGGAGGCCAATGTAGTTAGGCGTTCATTCACTACCGATAGAATCAACAGGAACAGATAGTTGCCCGTGAGTAGGAGAACATCTGGTTCTCTGTCAAGAAGCATCTCTAGGTATACAGTCTGTTTTCTGTCCAGCTCTGAAGGTATAACCAGACGGGATGACCTTAGCAATTCCCATAGTTCGCTGCTCACTGAGTCACATTCGAGAACGCCTTTTGCCTCTCTCAAGGACTCAGCAGAGGAACTGCGGGATATCGCCTTTTCCAGCGCGACCACCAAGTTCTGAAGTGAGCCGGACTCAAGCGGTTTCTTCCGGATGTACTTGATGGCCTCTCTCAGAAGGTTTCTCTCTCTCTTGAAAATGAGCTGCGTAGGGGTCTTTGTGGGTCTGAGCAGGCCCTCAAGAGGTGGTCTTGTGCTCTTCATCGGATAAACAACATTGAGCCTTGTAGTCCTGTGTTTTCGCGGGTAATTGATGTCGTCAACTGGAAAGAGCTGCCTACCGCCACCAAGCCTTGAGCCACTGAGAGCCTGATGAGGAACGAATGTCATCCGCTGGAACTTCGGCGGTGTTTCACTTGGCGTCGGTGTCTGCCTTTTCTCCACTCTCACAGTCCCACCAGAGAATCGGTGAGATGATTCTCTAAAGTCAGGATGATGTGGAAGAAGTTGAAGGGGTGGAAAGTTATCTGGGTCAGTCGGCGAGAGGGCTGTTCCGGGTTGTACTCCACTTCCCAATCCATACACCGGTGACCGCTCCGTTCTGAACCGTTCCCCCCAGCCAATCAGGGGAGTCGCTTGTGCGTACCGTTGTTCAAATGCGCTCTTTCCAGATTCAATCCTGCATTCTCGAATAATGCCGCGTACATGATCCCTACTCGGCGAGTTCATCCCGGGTCGGTAGGGCGGCTCTGGAAAGTCATAGATGACCTCGTCTACATAGTACTTCCAAGGACTGTCCGAGTAGAAGGGAACAACGCAATTTCGCTCGTAGATGGGACTGGTCTCTGCAATTGGCTTGGCTATCTCCGACCAGAACAGGGTGGCACCATTCGGAATCCGTTCTAGGATTATCAACATGATTTCTTCAAGGACACCTAGTTCAGACGCAGGAGTGGCATTACGCAATGCATCCCAACCTGTCACAATGAGAACTCCCTCTGTGAGGTGTTCGAAGATGGACTCAAGCTTGGTCATGAGTTGAGAGATGCTCCGACCATCCAAGTAATCCAAGATGTCCTCAAGGAGATTGACGAATTTGACTCTTCGTTCAACAAACCTTCTGACTGAAGCGGTGTGTTGAGTGAGGTAAAGACGCGACCTGACCAATGCTCGATTGGGATACTCTCCTGCAAGGTCCAGCCAGACAATCTCTTTGCGTTGACCAGCACAGCGCTTGTGAATCTCTCTCAAGGTGTGCCATCTTGATGATATTGCGGCTGCTGAAGCTGCAGGGCTCCCCTTACCATGTAACGACACATACAGGATGACGTGTCGGTCATCATCTTTGGTTTTCTGGAAGGCATTAAAGATGGTGGAACGTTCAAGTGGATTGGTATCTCTCTCAGAGGCAATCGAGAGGGCAAAAAGCCCCATCCTGATATTACGCCACGCCTTTCTTGGGCGGTAGTAGACACCTGTTGATTTTCTAGTTTGCAAGCTGTCAGCGAAAGCAGTTTCAATTAGTGGAATCAAGGAATCTCGCAATAGGTCCCAGTTGTCCTTTGGGTCAACGACCAGTACTGCACAACTGATTTCCTGTGGAGGATCAGGGTCCCACCAAACCTTCGAGTGGTACTCATCAAGGATTGCCTGGGCATAGAGCTCCACCTGTCGCCGTTCATACTCAGTCGGTGTCGTGGCCAAGACCTGGTCCCATTCATCCGTAGTCAGCTTCCTGCGTTCTATGATGTACTCACGAACTCGACGGAGTGAGTCCTTGGATTTTGTCTTTATACCGTAGAGATCCCAGTTCTGGGCACTCTTAGTCTTCAGCTCGATGACCATGCAGGGCTCCCAGATGGTGCGTGGAGCAGCAAAATCACCATATTCGATCTGCTTTCTTCTAAACAGCACGAAGTCAGCACGACCACGTCCTCCTTGCACAGGCACCTCTGACACGAGAAGAAAGTCCATGCCATCGTAAGCTATCGAATCTCCGTGATATATGACTGAGGTCAGACTGAGTGCGCGTGAAACACTGTAGGCAAGGAAATCGTGAAGAGCTATGCCAACAACTCTCCGGTCATTCTGTATTTGCCTCACAAGCTCCACTGCATCTCGATTTCTGAGAATCTTGTCTTGATATAGTAGCTTGGCAGTTTTGATGTGTTTCAGTTGGCTCTTGTCGCTCTCCCTCTCGGCCCTATCAAACTGCTCGACGAATAGCTCCTCTGCGGTCACGCCTTCGGTCAGTGAATCTTCAAATGGTCTAGACTCATCAGGCTCTACGGTTTCGGGGTGTCCTTCGGGGTCAGCTGGCTCCGCTATCCAATCTGAGTCATGATGTGTTGACATCTCACTTACGACTCTGGATGTGAGTGTCTGCAATCTACCGTTTCTTATACGATATCTGGCCTTGATCTTGCGAACTATTCTACTCAGCTCCTTCAGCGCACCGCGGCTGAAATCAGATCGGCCTATCATTCCCTCGGTGTACACATGGTCCAAAAAAGGAATCAGTCTGAGAATGAGTCTGCCGACATATCGCTTTGCATCTCTCAGGGGGACCGAGTATCTGAAACACTGCCATCCAAGGTCGTTGCAGTGCCCACGAATCATGTCTACGAAGTCGAGCTCGGGCATTGTCTGGTGAATGCAGATATACTTGGGATTCTTGGAATTGCCTTTATGGCCCAGCTTCCATGATCCATCAGCCATCTCAATCTCATCAGGTCTTGGAAATGGATACCGGACCATTCCCAGATACCGCAATTGGCTTCCAACGTAATTCCAAATCGCATTGAGGTATTCGGTTGTCCCCTCATACCTATTTCGTACACGTTTGGCCTCACGGTTGCCGTATCTCGCTGCAGTCTTCTTGAGAATAAGCCCCTGTGCTCTTCGAAGGTATTTCTCTACCTTAGCAAGTGAACTTGCATCAGGTTGCCCTGCCTTCACGCTGCCTTTGAATTCTGATAATGTTCTAGCCCAACGCTCTTTTATCGACATTTCTGCTGCGTCTGAGGCTTCTGAGAAGTGTGATGATGTGCTATTGGTTTCTCGTCTTCTACAGAGATCTGCTACACTCGAAAGTCCAAGCTTCAACGCTCGGGTCAAAGCTTGACCTGGATGAATGGGGGGTGTAAGGTATCGATGGCTCTTCACAGCAGATAGGTTGATGTTATTAGTATATAAAGAGATAGCACATTTTATGAATAGTATTTGGCTTGTGGATTAAAGAAAGGCTTATTGGAGCCTATTTTGAGGATATCGGATTTTAATCTTGATAAGTATATTATATAGTGCTTTATTAGGCCCGCATAGCACAAATTTGAGAGAATAGGACGATGAAACGAGAAATCCAGCGTCATCCCTGGAAGCAAGACAAATTGCAGACTACAATGGACAATGACAAGTATATTATATCCAAACCCAAGAGCAAGAAGAGTTCAACTCTAAAATACCTCGTTGAGTCCTTTACTCTTAATTCAGTAGACCGTGTTGTTGAGCGTAAGCACAAGACTCGAAGACCAGACCCATTGTTCGCCAAGGATCTCTGCAGCCAGGTCATCTCTCTCTCACAACCCTCAGTGACATCGGGACGGAAAGTCAAAAGCATAGACCTGACACTTCTAGACCAGCACTTTACCAACTATGTCAAGACTGTGAACCTTATTCTTGAACGAATATACAGGATACCGAAAAGAGCACAGGCCTTGGGCAAGAAGTTGTCTGAGTATCGTGGTCATGGTTACACACTCCTTCGTAAGGAACATGATCTTAGCTACCAGCACAATGATGAGTTCAAGGAACTTGTCTTTGAGAGAATGTACAGGAATGCCCTTGAACAAGCTGCAAGAACAGTCCTAAGCGACTACACGAGGAGAGAGCTCATCGGATCTGCTATCGGGATTCTCAGTGGTTCGACAGAAGATATGTCGAGATTCCTCAAGAACAAATACATTCCTCGCTCTCTAATCAAGCAAGTCAGGGCAGCTTGTTCAGCAGTCAAGAACAATAGCAAGGGCTATGCCTATACGGTCGGAGTTCTCAAACAGATCCGTCGTGAGTTGGACCTCACCATACTCAGAGAGCTAGGAGAAAAGGCGCGTTGGCGTGGTCGTCAACGTGCAAAGGTGCGTGAGGTACTATCCACTACTTCAAGAGATAAACGGGTGATACTCTCACTCTTGGAACAAACAGTCAAGGAATGGCTCACCAACGGATACCCCTTTAGCGTTCCCAAGTTGACTAGTACGACAGAGGACTTTGCTGCGTCAACAGAGAACTCCCCCGGACAGGGGTATTGGTACTCTGTTGATATGGAAAAACCTAACGAGATCCTGTTCTTTCTGAAGGCCCCTCCGGGAGTTAGCGGGACGCAACAGGATGGTTCGCCTTATCGCACACAAACCCTTGCCTTTCGGTTCCTCAACTGGTTTCCAAGAGCCGTCGAGAAGGCACAGAGGAAGGCTGAGCAGGCTGTGCTTAAGGGGGATACACATAGAGCAAGGCGTCAGTTATTCAGAGCACGAGTCTTTCAAGATATGAACACTCAGTTGAGAAACACAATTGCTCTGCAACGCTCAACTCACAAGCTCTCAAGACTCAAACAGCGAAAGAGTCGCAGTGAGAAAGAAATTGGAGAACTGGAGGCGGAGGTCCATGGTCTCAGGGGCAATCGACGGTGTGCTCCACCAAGGCTACTGGTTAGGGGGCAGAGGGTCACACTCCAAGTCCCATTCTTACCTCCTAATGAGGAAATGCTCAACGATGTCATTGGTGAGCAGACTTATGATGCACTCGCAGGTGCTGACAGAGGAATCAGAGTTCCAATGGCTCTCTCAGTACTCAACGAAGGTCAGTATAAAGATAGGCTTGTGTCATTCAACCATCTCATTGACAAGAGAGAGCGACTTAGAAAGCAAGCATATGCGCTCAAATCACAGATTGACAGGAAGAGGAATAACTGGGAGAAGAAACGGAAGGGATCGTTGCCCGCGGTGATTCTAAGGAAGCAGCGTCACCTTGATGCACTGTGGAGAAAGGTTCGTCGTCTCGACCGTGAGATTGCCCGGCAGGTTGCCTCTGAAACCGTCTGGTGGTGTGAACAGCATAATGTTAGAACCCTGTACTTCGAGGACCTGAGGAGTTATCAAGCTCCCGGAGGGCGGGGTGATCTGTCATGGGCGCTGAGCACAAACCTGTGGGGGAAAATCTTCGATACAGTGAGGTATATGCGTGAAACCCTGGGTCATAGATATGGTGGCCTCTGGAGCGTTAATCCATACCATACAAGCAAGAGATGCCATGTGTGCGGCAAGATGGGAATCAGAGTTGAGAGCAAAGCTTCGATCACTGAGAAAAAGGGAGGAGAATACTTCCATTGCTTTCATTGTCAGACCCACATGCATGCAGACCTGAATGCAGCCCGAAACATAATTCATGTTCAATCAAGGTCCAGTACCGTTTCTGGACGGACAAATGTGGTATGTCCAAGTTTGTCCAACTTACAATGAACGGTAGCAGCGTTGATTCTGACTATCATTGGAGTCGTAATCTGGATTACGGGGTGAATCGTGTGGAACCGGTTCAAGGCATTCTGTTGTTGGTTATATTCCTAGTCGGGAGTTTCATACTGCTCTACGAACGAAAAGAAGAGACTCTCAATTCGGTCTTCAGAATCATCAACAGATCGATTGTCGCTCCGTGGGACTTGAACACATTTCTTCACCTTGAATTCGACCCGCATGAACCTGATCAATCTTACATGTTCGCAGAGGAAACCATCCTTTCAATGGGTCATAGATACGCCGGGAGATTTGATCAGGCAGTACTGAGATTCGATGGAGTTCCGATTCTGGAGATCATCATTGAGCGTAAGTTCCCTGTTCGGAATCTGCCCGAGATTGTCAGAACGGAGGATATGTTCCAGGCGGGATTGTATACACTAGCATTAATGGAGAGCGGTGTATCATGCAGCTCAACACGATTGGCTGTAATATACTGTACACAAGAAGCTGCATCAAATTGTGTGAGTGTTGGCAAAGGTGTGAATTGTTTTGAATGCAGAAAGGGACGTGCATTCCAGCAGGAGTTCAATCCGAAAACGGTCTTGAAAACTCTGAAGAAGCTGGATGAAATCTGGCTTAAGAGAAGAGAGCCAATGCCCTCGCCCGAGGCCGGGAAGTGCAAAGCATGCCCATACGGTGCTAATGGAGTGTGCGGCCACTCAGCTGCTTGAAACACAGAGGTTTTTTACGGATTGACTTCAACGATTAGTTACCATGGGTCATGAGCTGGAAAACTTCCTCACACGCGTGATGACTTCGAAAAGAGTGCTGAAGGAAGTCTACTATACGACAAGGGACTCCGAAACGAAGTCTGATGCAAAGGAATTGGTTGTTGCATCGATATCCTTGCAGAAGACATTGGAAGACCTACTAGAGATGAAAAGAAAGGTTCGAGTTGCAAAAAAGGTCCTAGAAGACCGAAAAGCGGTCCTATCACTGCGCAAGTGGACCAATGGATTGCCAAGAAGAATCGATAGTTACACAAAGAAGAAGGGTAAATTCAAACAGGATCACCTTCACAAATACCAGGACAGCCTGCTTGAATACATCGAGAAGATAAGTGAGGAATTGGCTAGATGGGTCATTGATATTGAAACTCTGAGTGAGATACCTCGACCCCCAAAGAAGTAAATGATGTGCCCGCATTACCAGCGCAGTTTGGCCGCTACACCGCCGAATGATTTCAACTGTGCACCAGACTCAGTTTGGCTTGAAAATACCATCACTTCAGAACCATAAGTCTGCGCTTCAGTGATGAACTCATCGACTAGGTCCATGTCATCCTCAATGACGAGGATTATACGTACTCGGCCCGCCTGAAGGGCTTCAAGGACCTCTTTCTTGCCGTAGGTCACTGTTGCATTTCCCCGCATCAAGTCCCCCATGAAATCATCCCAGGCCTGGCGCTCAGCGTAGATCTCCGTTTCTTTCAGGATTCGAGAGGCTTCCTTCATCGCTTGATACAAGCCAGTTTCGTCAATAATGCTGACGGGGATAATTTTCTCAGCGACCTTCTCTCTCAGTCGGTAGTCTAGGTCCCCCTTCTCCAAGAATTCCTGTGCACGGATTGTGTTACCCCCAAGAACAATGGCATCAACGTTCTCTAGATTCTCCAGAAGAAGCCTGTTGAATAACCGTCCAACGAATTTGAAGAACTCAACCATCTTCTCATCACGTAAGCGATCGTAACGTTTGGCGCTTTGTCCTCCTGCACGTGTTTTCCCAATGATGAAGAAATCTTCGTCCCGGATAAGCTCCATATGTTTTCCACGGAGATAGCCAACTGTGACTTTTCCACCTTCTATCAATACAATAACGACCAGGCTCTTGGGTCGTGTCATGTCTTCAAGCTCTTCGAGATTGAACTCTCGACCAC
>DAOWNS010000040.1 GCA_030642465.1 Candidatus Thorarchaeota archaeon
TAGACAGGGCAGAGCTGGAGAAGATGAAGACGGTCAGGCATTTCGTGCCTGAAACAATCAATGGACTCATCGCCCAGCGCAAGGCGGAGTATCACGAGGTGCACAAGATTGGTACCGATATGGCAGTCCCAGCCGAGGCACTGCGAGAGTATTTGAAGTTCTATCGTGACACTCTTGAAGCGCAGGGAATGGAATACGTTATTTTCGGTCATATCGGGGATGCGCATCTGCACGTGAACATGATTCCGCGAAACAACGAGGAAGTCCAACAGGGAATGGACAACTACATGCTCTTTGCGAAGAAGGCGGTTGAGCTGGGCGGTACAGTTGCAGCTGAGCACGGAATTGGCAAGCTGAAAGTGCCCTTCTTAGAGGCCATGTACGGCCAGAAAGGCATAGCAGAAATGCAGGCTGTCAAAAGGGCTCTTGATCCAAAGTGGCTTCTCAACAGGGGAAATATCATTGCTGTGCCTGCGGAATTTGCATAGCTTTGATACTGTTTTGTTCAAGGGCTAGGTTTTCCACCTGCTTGATCTTCTCATAGAGATTGGATTCTTCTTTACAGAGTCTGTTCATATCCCGAATACCCAAAGCAGACCAGTACGCCTGAATTACCTCAGTAACGGTTTTGATGTTTCCTTCCTCACACTCGACGATGCTTTCCTTCATCTCATCAGCCAACTCTTCGACGCTCCTCTTCCGTATCTTAACTCTAGCCCAGAAGTCGCACATCTTGCCTCTACAAGGTCCCTTGACTAACACACAGTGTGCCATTGGAAAACATCTCGGTGGTGTGACGTTCGCGACCATCTTGTTTTCTTAAACGTTACTCTAGGTCAGTATATTGAAGAGAACCTAGTCTGATTCCTCTCTTACATCTTCTGCGATTTCATTCAATCTATCTTGCACCTCTGGTAGTGCTCCGTGATAGGGCGACATGAACATGGGGCGGCCCGCGAACAAAGATCCGCACCCAAATAGTGGAAGTAGAATCAGTACGCCAAACGTCACAGCTGAAAACCAATCGATAACACCAGATGCGGCAGTAATGGTCATCACAGAAGCGACAAGCCCGACTATCAGTAAAAGACAGATGTAGTAGCCAAGAGAACGTTCTGAGGATGAACTCACGTCTCCAACCCAGTTACCGCTAATGATGTGTAAGCGTCATAAGGTTAGCCGTCACAGCAACCTAATCATTGGACGAACAGAAATCAATTTCATCAAAAAGCGAATCGAATGGGGACGGTGTCGCCCCCACTCGCTGGTAGTTGTGGATTATAGGTCTATGAACGCATGGAGAGAAACAATTATTGTCTTCCCTCAATACCATGCATGCAATACCAACCCCCCTTCAATTCGTACTTTTGGAATACTGGGCAGGCAAAGCAACTACAGCCCTTATCTTCGATCTCAGCGGCTGGCTTCTCTGAAGCACCACGTGCACAGAACAGCGCATGCGGCTTGACAGTGTTGAGAGCGTTGGGCTTGAATGTGGGACAAGGTCCGCAGAATTTCTTGCAGATCTCCATATTCTCCGGTGTATCAAGAACTTTTTGTACCATTCTAAAACACCTAGGTAGGTTTCAGGCTGTAACTTCTGGTATAAGTGTTTTCAAGGGGCCGTTGAGGGACTTGTGAGTCCTCTATGCAATGTGTAACATGACGACCTGCATCGAGTTACTCTTTGCGTGTGAGTGGCGGTTCCGCATGAGGGCTCCGGGGTGAGCTATCTCCCGTTCCGTGCATGTCTGGCTTTGTCCATTCTCCTAAGCCTTTCAGATGTTCTGCTTTCTCAGCGGCGTCGTGAAACTCAGCAACAGTGGCCACGTAATTCCCTTCCTTGTCCCGGATTGGATAGATGTACTCGTAGATGATTCTCCCAATGAAATTGACCCAACCGTCGTACTTCTCCAGCTTACCACTCTTCATCTCGCCTATCATCTTCAAGACTCCGGGCTCTGCTCTTTCCGGATGGCATCTGAGAAGGGAGCTTCCGATTCTTTCTTCGGGGTCTTGCTGAAGCATTTCTCCGGCCTTTCGATTGAACAGCACAATCTTGTCATCCTTGTCAAGAACGACTAGACCTACGTTGAGAGTATCAACGATCCTTTCTAGGGTTTCCAAAGGCAGTTCCATTGTCCAACACCTCGACTGCAATACAGATTGATACCTCCACACAAAAGGTCTTCTAATTCAATGGATACTATCAAGCATTCATCGCTTATTGGTTCACGCAATTGAAAGCGCTGAACCAAACTCTATTATTAATGAAATCTCAAAATTTCCAGAGTCTTGTGATGTCAGAGATTTCAGGAATGGCTGTCACATGACTTGTTAAGATGTGAGGTGAATTAACATCCGATTGCTCTCAAGTGCTCTTGTCGTGCTTCTTCTAGTTTCCACATTTGCTCTCTCTGTAGGTGCTGCTACTACTTCGGACGATGCGATTTCAACACTTGCTATCGAACGTGTTGAAACAGCCTCCGTTGACCGGACATGGTCTGACATATCTCTAATCTATCAAAATGAGTGGCATGATCCAGCTGAGGTTGATGAGGAGATTGAGATAATCCATAGTGCAGTCCCCGAACTTGTGGATATTGAAATAATCGGGCAAAGCTATCTGGGGAGAAATATCACCTGTGTTCGAATCACCAACGAACAGAATACTGAACAGAAAGCAAAGACCCAGGTTAACGCGCATCATCATGCTCGGGAACAAATCACAGTTGAGCTTTCCTTGCGCTTTATCATCTATCTGCTTAACAGCTATGGTGAAGATGAAACAATAACCGAGTATGTTGACACTCAGGAAATCTTTGTTATTCCTACATTGAATCCAGACGGCCTTGAACGTGTAGTCAATGAAGAAGATTATTGGCTCAGAAAGAACCTCCGTCCCTATGATGATGACGGTGATGGTTTGTTTGATGAAGATCCGTGGGATGACGAGGATGGCGACGGTTTTGTTTCAGGATTTGATGTCTACACCAAAACGGTTCCTGACGGGCCACCCGTATTTCAATACACCTACTATGAAGGCATAGACGATGATGGTGATGGTCTCTTCAATGAAGACTACATTGGACTTGTTGACCTTAATCGCAACTATGCAACTGGTTGGGGTTCGGGAAGCTCATCGTCAGATGTGAGGTCTCAGGTATACCGCGGTCCTACAGCCTTCTCAGAACCAGAAACGCAAGCCTACAGGGATTGGACAAGCAAACACACATTCGCCATGGTGTACTCACTTCACTCAGGCATTAACGCAACATTCTTTCCTACGGATTACTATGACAACTGGTATGAAGGCCTACTCTACAACCGTGTAGTCCAAGATTTCGCAGCAATGTACCCTGTGGGATTCAATGAATTATATGGTTCCGCCGCACAGATTTCTAGTGGGCAATACGATAAGCCTCAGCTTGCTTCGGCTCCATCAGGTATGTGGGGGGCATGGATGTATGTTGAACGAGGAACGACCCTTCCCATCACTTTTGAGGTCTATCACAATGGGTCTGCTGATGCTCCTTCAACCTACACAGATATTGTTGACAACTCTACGCATTTGATTCAAGAATGGCATGAGATCTATGCCTACTTTACACCTGATGATGCATACATTGAGGATCTCTGGCAACACTACATTCCAGCATTCGATTATCTGCTTGAGATGACACCAAGACTAGATGCTACTCTTGGCGTTGCTTCAGCCGCCACTCAAGAGGGAGAGGAAATGTCGCTAAGTGTTAGTATCAGTTGCCTTAGCCCTCGGCTCGGTACTGAGGATGGGATTGAACTCAGAGGTGAGGATGGCACTCTGCTTCATTCATGGGGTGCTCTTGATATAAGAAACTCACATATATTGCCCATCACAATCACATTGCCCGTCAATCTGAATGACACGGGCTATATCATGCGGCTCGGCAATGAGTATTCAGGCTACACACAATTCTTGCTTACTTCTAGAGCTTCAAGCTCAACTCTTGATATTCTATTGCCAGCAATTGTCATTGTGACTCTAGTTGCTGTTGTGATAGTTGTGTACTATGTGAAAGCATACAGCAAAACTCACTAGCGTGCCCGTTCCTCTCGCAAATTTAGAGAAAGCCCCGAGCTGAATCCATGTCTGAGGAATTTCCTTGACAGGAGTATGACCTGCATGACACATGACCATATTAGAATGAGTCATGACTTTTCAGTCACCGGGGGCGCACACGGAGCCTACAAAAACAACCAGCGACGCGCAGGGGCGAAAGCCTCCACATGATTACAAGAAGTCCTCCATGGCGCCCACCCTCTTTCTACGTTCGATTAATTCAGAACTTGACCGTGCACTGCATTCATCGTTATTAGCCTCCAATTGGGCGGGCACTACGCATCTCTTCGTAGTGCAGCTAGAGATACGCTTTTCCATCACTTGGCAATTGAGGCACGACGCCAGCTATAGCCTTTCGGCCGTAACAACTAGACTTGCGCCGCAGTGGGGGCAACGAACGGTGTCCGGACCTACCCAGTCAACTTCCTCTGGGTTCACATCTGCTCCACACTTATGGCATGTCGGGGGTATTCTTCTCGTGAGCAAGACTTCACGCTCGATGATTCTCTCCACACCTATGCCACTTGGCTCAGGCTCCTCACCGCGGATGAATGTATCGTCCTCGACAGCACCGTAAAGCGTTTCCTGGGCAATTGACTCGTTCAGAATCTGTCGAACCTTGTCAGACTGAACTCCCGATACCTTGGCGATTTCGTCTACGGTGATTCTCTCGTGGTTTTTTGCAACCCGAATTACCCTGTTCACATGACGTATGGCCCTACCCCCAACGGCGAGAGAAACAGCTCCAACGAGGATTGCCAGAACCCCAGATCTATATGTCTAAAGGCAGAACTCCGCATACTGAAGGGCTGTTTCTGTTGTTACAGGATGATGTGTGAGTCCCGCTACGAAACTCCAGTAGCCGTGCATACCCCAACCGTTGCCATCATGCCTACGATTACTAGAACAAGACCAACGCCACACGCTTTCATACGAATCTTCTCCTATCAAGGCTGGCGAGGCCAAGGTTCGCACTTAAATTTGATTACTCGTTGCTGTGTTCATGTGCCCTCTGCATACGCTCTTGCGTACCTCTCTTGTTCCTCTGTCCACCTGTCAATATTGATGCCCATGGTTTCAAGCTTGGCCAAGGCTGTTTCCTTGTCGAGTTCGGTTGGGAATTCATAGACCGCTGGTTTTAGCTCTTTCCCATGTTTTGCTAACCAGATCATCGAGTTTAATTGAGACGCAAACGAGAGATCCATCACCTCGCTCGGATGGCCCTCGGCTGCCGTCAGGTTGACTAGACGCCCTTCGCCAAGCAAGTAGATTACACGTCCGTCTTTCATCGTGTATTCATCTAGCGCATGACGAACTCGCCTTTTCCCTGTGCTCAATGCAATCAGATCTGGCTCATTGATCTCTACATTGTAGTGGCCAGAATTGCCCAAGATTGCGCCGTCTTTCATGACCTTCATATGAGCGCCTGTGATCACATCCTTCATACCTGTGACAGTAAGGAACAAGTCGCCCTCTTTCGCAGCGTCATTCATCGGCATCACCCGATATCCGTCCATCCGTGCTTGGAGTGCTTTCACTGGGTCTACCTCGGTCACAATCACATCTGCCCCAAAACCCTTCGCTCTCATTGCAAGACCTCGGCCGCAGTAGCCATACCCTGCAATAACGACAGTCTTGCCAGCAATCAGAATCGCTGAAGCTCGAAGGACTCCATCGAAGGAGCTCTGACCGGTTCCGTAGACATTATCGAACATGTGCTTGGTTTCTGCATCGTTGACTGCCATAATTGGGTACTTCAAAGCACCATCATCAGCCATCGCCCGAACTCGAATCACTCCGGTTGTCGTTTCCTCAGAACCGCCGTAGAGCTTTTGTATCAGTTCTTGGTGTTTGTTATGGATGGTAAAAATCAAGTCAGCTCCGTCATCTAGCGTCAGTGTGGGTTCCATCTTGAGCGTCTGGTCAATGCACCAGTAGTATTCCTCGGTATTCAAGCCATGCCACGCATAGACTGGAACGTCATTTGCAGCCAGGGCAGCTGCAACCTTGTCGTTTGTTGAGAGTGGATTGCACCCAGACCATGCGACCTCAGCGCCCGCGGCCCGCAGGGTTTCAACGAGGACTGCAGTTTCCTTTGTCACGTGTAGACAGCCTGCAATCCTCATCCCTTTGAGTGGCTTTTCCTTAGCATACTTCTCTCTGAGATGCATGAGCACAGGCATGTGCTTCTCTGCATACTCAATCAACATCCTGCCTTCCTTGGCAAGTCCCATGTCTTTGACCTTGTAATTAGCCATTTGAACCACGATGGCGAGGCAATGGCTTTCATATATGAATCCTACACTCTGGACACGCGATCACAGAACTCTTTAGAGGAATGACTGGTACCGCCTTAGATATGCGGCGGCACAGTTATGTGCATTGCAGTCAGATGATGATACAGGGTAAATCGCAATGTCAAACGAATCGTGGATTCCGATAGCGCTCTTGCTGCTCATCATCTCAATAATCTCACCAATTACCATCCTGTGGGTGTCGATGGTTCCGCATGGGGACCTATACGCGATTCTCATGCCGTTTGGCGGCATCCAAATAGATACACGCTTCGGCGGATCCATCTATCCTAATTTCTCGCCTCCCATAATGATGGCAGCTCTCGTCTACTTTGCTCTTAGGCTTGGAGTATCAGCTGTGGCGATAGCTTCCATATCAAAACGTCTGCCAGACATCGCGTTGCTTCTCGCAGGCATCGTTGAAATTAGCATGGTAGTTGCCTTGCCATTGCTTCTTTCGATTGGTGGCGGGATGTATATTCCAATTCCCATACTGGGAATTGTCATTATACTTGTGTATCTCCTCCGCATTAGAAGATAGCATCCTATCTGGGAAGCAGCCATGAAACGGTCTGAGAGGGCATCTTCAGTATTAGCTCGACTCAGCGTTCTCCCAGCCAAATCCGTTCCCAGAGATTCTCACCCTTGTTCCTTGTCAGAATGATTAACCAGAGAATAATCATGATCACATTGAGGAATACATTCGCTCTCAGATACCCCAGCTGAATATCTCCCTCAAAAGCAAACAGAAGCACGAGTGGACCCACGATGTCGAGGGGATCGACCCATGGCCAGAATACAGGGTTGTACCAATGCATAGGAATGTCAAGTAGGATGTGGAAGAGCGCCCCTATCATGCACGAGAACACAAGGGATGGAGTGACCTTGCAAGCATCATCCAATTGCTTGCGATCAACTCCAAACAGACTTGAGATGATTGGCGGATACAGAAATCTGGTCACAAACACAGCAATAAGGGTTCCAAGAGTGAGGGCTCCCACCAGACTGTGCAGAACGAGGTGGTCGAGTAAATCTGGAAAAAAGAAGCGCAAGACCAAGACCTCTACATCGGGGATAACTGAGCCTACAATAAGTCCGGGAAATGAAAGTCGCCGGTCAGCCTTTGATAGACCGTAACCCACAGGGTAGTGCATTGGCGTGAAGGGCATGATTGGTCAACTCTCGGCTCTTGCCTTAGTGGGACTGAACTAATCCTTTTCAATACTCTTAAAGACCATAGAATGAACTATCGCCTTCAAGGTGAAACTAATTGGGTCTATACGAATTCGACGGCAAGATGCCAAAGGTGCACGCAAAAGCCTACGTTTCCCCAAGAGCATCGCTGATTGGGGATGTTGAGGTCGGAGAAGACTCTAGCATTTGGGAATTTGCAGCCCTTCGTGCTGATATGAATTACATCCGTGTGGGCAAAGGCACGTCCATTCAAGACAATGCGACCGTTCATACAACCTTCACTAATCCCGCTATTATTGGCGATTACGTCACTGCGGGACACAACTGTGTGATTCATGCCTGCGAGATTGGAAACCGTGTTGTGGTCGGTATCGGTGCAATAGTCCTCACCGGGGCAAAGGTTGGCGATGACTGCGTCATTGGTGCTGGATCAGTCGTCACTGAGAACTCCGTAATTCCTCCCAACTCTCTGGTTCTTGGCATTCCTGGCAAAATCAAGAAGGAAGTCCCTGAAGGGCTAAAGGAATCTTTCATGGCTGGTGCGGAGCTATACGTGGAGCTAGGTAGGAAACATGCTGAAACCGGGTCGAAGTAGCCCTGCCCCGTCGATTATTCCCGGTTCACCAAGTGGCATTTCCTGACCTGCGATTTATGAACACATAGAATACTAGTGCCAATACTATGCCTGTTACGGCGATTACGGGGAGAATCTCTATTGGGAGAAATCCCCACAAATTGGTCAGGGACGGAGCGCCGACAATCTGAATGTTTTGAGTGCTTAACGAATCGACATCATAGGAAATCAGGTCAACGAGTACATAGTCCTCATAATCCAAGCACACCTCACTTGGTCGAGTAGACACCGATCGTGTAAAAGTGGTTGTACCGTTTATCCATACCATTTCCTCGAGCAGAACTCCATCGAAATCGTTGTTAACTCTAACTAGCACTTGCTGCGAATATGAGTACGGGTTCAAATCCTCATTCAGGTCCTCCACCGATATGGTCACGGTCCCGTCAGTCAGGTTGTAGACCACCCCAGCAAATGAGTAATCGGGGAGGAACGGATTGTCGAACCAAGGCAGGAAGAACCAGTCCATGTTTTCTCCGCATACGGACTCAAATGCCTCCTGCAGATCTGGCAGTGTGGCTATCTCAAAATAGTTCTGTTTGAAGAAGTAGCTCAAGCTCTCCAGGAATTTCTCATGGCCTATTTCTACCCTGAGCTTCTCAAGTATCAGTGGAGCTTTCGTATAGTCAATGTATCCCACCAGTTCGGGTCTCTCATAGTTGGACTGGTTGATTACGCTTCCAGCTCCGGATTCTTGGTGATGCAACCGTACGGTGTCAAGATAGCGATAGTATTGCAAATGCTCCCAATCAGAGTAGTAGACTTCACCATAGTAATTGTGCGACCAACAGGTTAAGCCCTCGTCCAAGAAGCCCCAGTCTACACAGTCATCTCCAACCAGTTGGGACCACCACTGATGGGCGACCTCATGCACCACAACCAGCTCCAAGAACTCAGGATAAAGGGTTCCTGCTCTTACGCTCTCAAGGATCTCACGAGTCATGTATACTTGACAGGGGTATTCCATGCCGCCGTAGAATCCATGCTGTTCCACAACGTTAAGGGTCGAGTACGGGTACACACCATAAGTTTCATTCAGCAAAGTGAGTGTCAGACTGGCCCACTCCAGCACGTCATCCTCCCATTCAGTTTGGGAGTCTGGGAGATAGAAACTGCTCACGTTCACACCATCCACGTTTGCAGACTCCACTTGATAGTATCTAGATGCTGCAAAAGTGACCTCTCGTACTGGCAGAACTGGGTCAAAGTGATAGGTCGTGCTCTCTCCGTTGGAATAGCTCTCTATCAGCTCCCCAGTGGCAGCCACAACCATGCCATTTGGAGCGTTTAGATAGAACTCATAGAATGCCATGTCAATGTAGAATGGATCACCAAAGTTCACATAGGGGTCGGTATTCCAGCCATCGAACTTATCGTATACACAGGGGATTGGGTAGCTACTGGAAACTGTGTAGATCCGTGATTGGTTACCATTCCATCCATAGGCATTCGCTCTGTCAAGACCGTCAGGGAGGGTTGTGATGAACTCAATGTGGAATTCCGTCCTTGCACCTGGCTGTAGGGAATCAGTCAAGTTCACCCACATCAACTGCTGTTCCCATAGAACGCTGTATTGCATCTCCTGAACCGGTTCACTCGTTGTTGTGACGTTTAGGATTGTGATGTTCCCCTGTCTACTATCATACAGCATCCCAGACGGATACAGATGAAATGGTATCCGCGAGAATGGGACCGGGTCATCGTTGTAGAAATCAATCGTTAGATTTCCCTCGACGGTTGACTCAACCTCATTCAATTTCACGGACAGGTTGAGATGTGAGAATTGAGCGCCTGTGAAATTTCCTACAGAGAACTCATCGTAGTCCGCGATAGATTTCAAATCGACGATTGGAGAGCTTCCCAGAGATTCATTCGCGGCAGCATGAGGTTTCACCAGATCTGCATCTCTTACTATTGGGACAAAACTGACAGAAACTAGTAGAGCAAAGACTAGGACTCTAGGAATACCTCTCATCTTCATCACTCTCATCAATAGTAACGGAATTTCCGAATAAGGATGTCTTTCAGCGCAGTTGGCCCCGCTTGCGAATTAGTCAGGCGAGTTACATTATTCCTGAAGCCAACTGTCTTCTTGGCCCAAGGAGCCGGTGCCGCGCCGACGCAATATGACGAACACAATGATACCCGTAATCACTAGTCCCAAAGCCAATAATCCTATGAGAGGGAGTACGAAAATCGTTGTATCAGTTGGAATAGCCTGCAGAAGCTCAATCCTCAGTGTACTATCTAAGCGTGGCAATAAAAAGGAGAGGGTGGGTGCTATGCCCCCACCTGAGGTATTGCTACCGTTCATTGTAAGCTGTACAGAGTTGGACACCGAAGTCTAGTACGTCCAGAAAACGGCACTGGACTACTCCGTGAGGAACCTTCATAGGTGTATCATATTCCTCA
>DAOWNS010000105.1 GCA_030642465.1 Candidatus Thorarchaeota archaeon
ATACTCGGCTCCCGCTACGGTCTTCTTCAGCACAGGGGCCACCATCACATTTACGGTCAACTCACCCATGCGCTTGCTGATCTTTTCCAGAAGTTCCCTGGGGATGACTTGGCCCTTGGGAGGCTCCGCCTCGCCGTTTTCGATGCCGATCAGAATCGTTCCGCCTCGTGCATTGGAAAAACATACGCAGTCCTTGGCTAACTCACCCCAGCGAACATTTTTGCCGGTAAACATTTTGAGGGATTTGCGATCGATGTTTTGCCCTTCTTTCGTCATACGGCAATTTCTCCGTTCATCAGGCGGGGGAGGAGAAGATACGTTGGTGCAGAACGCGCATAATTCTTGAACATATCTTTTTCTCTTTTCTCTGTGCCCCCTTTGACCCTCGGCCGGTTTTTCAGCACCTGGGCCTTGTGCTTGGCATCGCCGTATTTTCCAAATCTACCGCCCATGGAGAATTCTTTGAAGATCTCGCATCAGAGCTATTCGGCGTGGTCAACGATGCACCCGACGCTTCCGTGTCGACAGTATGGCTCTATCCCCATTGTCCTGACCGATCTGTCTTGTGAAGTTTAAAGATCTGACCCCACAGGCTCTTAGATACCTCACTGTGAATCACAGACCGCCGTGGCCTCAACTTGCAAGAAACCTATTTTGAGATGTCCCTTGCCACATGATAGAATACAGCTATACCTTTACAAAGGGTTTCTTCCATTGTTGAGTGCTCTTCAACCCCTGCTCCTCGAGCTTTTCTTCCAACGAGATTATCAGTTTGGGATTCATGACGGCGGCGTCAAGGATCCTGCGTATCGCTGCCGGCCTCTTCCCTTTTTGTCGCAGCTTCTCAGGGCTGGGCAAAGCCCAAGTGGAAAGATGACCGTCCATACCGTAATAAACCATGAAAACGTACCGCAAGAGCAGGTGTTGTGTCATCTCCAAAAGGGCGTTGTTGATCATCCGCTCAAGATCCTCTTTGCCAGGGTGTCCGTCATGAACGATTTGTGACCTAGTCTTATAGAATCTGCTCAGCAACTGTAACGCTTTGGACCGCTCCTCTGGCTCATGGGCCAAAAGGGACGCCCCACGAATCGCAATCTTGTAAGCTAGCTCTGTTCCAGCACTTTCAGGAGTCAGCACCGATTCTAATGCTGTAACCAGCCCCACGAAAATCTCCATAATGCCAGTACCGCCTCCATGCCAATTCATCAAAGCCCTAACATAGGTTTCAGTAGGATACCGCAGCAGTCCTCCTTCGGCCAAAGCATTTACGTGCGTCCATGCCTCGTATACGTTGCGTAAAACAACTCCGTCTTTGCCAACTCTCTCAACCCGCCTTCTTGGCCTCTCATTGCCTTGATCATCAAACACATCCCAAGGCAAGTAATCATTTCTCTTTCGTACCACAACAGGCGCGCCATCAAACACATTCGTCCTTACATGGACTACCTCAGCCAAGTTCACTGAATCTCCCAAGCACAAGAACATAGGCCCTATGGTCTCTATGTCGGCTTCTCTCTTTCTGTCTCCAGTCTCCAACCATGTGACAGGTAACACCAGTAAATCCTTGAACCAGATACCTACTCGGCCCCTATATGGTTCCTTTTCCCTCACTGTCAAGATATGCCACAAAGGCAGTTTTTCAAGCATATCTTCCTGAACATGATCATGCCAGTTAGATTGAGGAAGCATAAGTAGTGTTTTGAGTTCCTCTTCGCTGTGCACTCTGAGTTCACCCACCGGCAAGTCAATTTGCGTCAGCTGTTTCTTGTCGTCAAAAAGCACAAAGCCATCAAATACGAATAATCGGATGTGCTCCGAGCTTCTCATCTCCGTCTTCTCTAGAAGCAAATCGATTAAGCCAGATTCATTCGGATCCGAATTCTTCCACACATTGACATACGTTCCTGTATTTCTGAAGAAACGTTTCGCTGCAAGACGAGCTGTTTTTTCTCGCCATACTTCAATTGGCGAAAACTCTATCTTCTTCCCAGACTCTTTTCGGGCCTTTGACTGCTTTGCTCTTCGCCTTTCTTCTTGTTTGCTCAGTCTGTCCAAATCTGTTTTGAGCACCTTAGAATCCAGAAGTTTCACAAAGGCTTCAAACTGAGTCGACTTCTCCGCTTCCTCAACGGCTTTTTCAAAGTATGAGAGCTGGTGCCGGTTAACTTTCAATGATCTCCGAATTGGTATCAAGTTAGGAATACCAGAACGGCTATCTTCAAAGATCGACAGCCAGGAATCCAGATATGCCCGTAGAATCAGTTTGACGTCCCGAATGGTTTCTATTGCATGTTCAAGAGTCTCAGCTCTCGTCTGGCGAAGTATTTCTTTCTCATACTCTGGCATTAACGGTGTCACGATTCCAGCCTTTTTGGCAGCAATCAAGTAGCTGATGCCGTCTTCGCCTTTGTCTCCAGCGGGAGTTTTGGCACTGTTAATAGCCAACTCAGCTAATTTCTCTGCGTTTAGAGGATGGATGTTTGATCCAATTCTTGTGTATAGAACGACGTCAATCCGTGCGAAATCGTTCAATTTTTCGATAAGAACAATGTTCGGGCCAGGGTTAACTGGTGGGCTATATCTCTTTCCGCTACCAACTTGATTGGTTTCTCTCCGCCATAGCATATCAGCTGCTTCGCTCTCGGACACCGATTTCTCCAAAACATGGACTATTCCATTCACCTTTGAGCCACCATCTTCAATCGGAATCAACGTAGGAGCGCCCTTCCGATACCTGCTGGAACGGGCAAATTCTACCTTGAAAGGAGTCACTGCTTTTATCCGATCGATGGTGACTTCCTGGATTTCACTGCCAGGGTCGTCAATGACTGAACCGTAGGCAAGGATACCACACATATCTATCTCCATGTATAGACCAGGTCATTTTCAAGTTCCTTTTCCTGGTGCATGGGCGCCGCGGGGGTCGGCTGGGGGTGGATCAAGGATCGTTTGGTAAGGCCAGCCGGTTTTCATGGGTTCTGCAATGGCATCATAGCATTCCAGAATCACGCGCTTTGTGCGATATTCACGTATTTTTGCTCATCCTTGCGCTTGGTGTTGCCATATTTTCCAAATCTACCACCCATGGACACCTCTTTTAACATCTCGCATCACAGTTATTCAACTTAATCAAAGATGTCCCCAAGTTTCTCTACATCTCCTGTTTCTCCTTCATGACCATTCTGTGAGAAGAAGTTCACTTGTTATCAAGCGACCGTCTGTATCAAGTGCTCTGATAAGCCAGCCCGTTAAGGGAATTCTAGCACGGATGGACTCAGCAGCCGCCGATCTGGCTGCTATGTCATCCAGAGACCAATTGTCTCTGTAGAGACTTAGTAGCAACCTAATTGTTTCCCATAAATCAAAGACCGCCTGCTTTTGTATCATCTTTAAACTTCCAGCGGAAGCCTCCGCTTCAGAAGCCATGGCAGCAAGATGAGTCACTATTGTCCCTCGCACTGTGTACCCTTGTGGGCCATATTCCGTTTGGGCACGCGCAAGATGACGATGGGCTTGTCCCACGTCGGATGGCACAATTTCCTGGAGGTGGTTGTGTTCGATCTTGGCTTCAAATGTAATGACTTCCCTCGTGTTTCCAAATAGTCCACGCCAGAGGCAATCGCAGGCCGCGCCGTGTCTTGGCCTTGATGCGTGATATCCCAAGATTTCGCCCAGACGTTCAAGCCCTTCTTGGTACTCCGCATGACTTTGAGATTGCAGATTAGATGTTGTACGCCGACACCAACGTTCGAATCTGTTACCCAAAGTCCCTAATCGCTCCAGTAGGTCATCAAAGCTCCTGAATAGGACAGCTGCATAGTCAGACCTAACGACTTCCTCAGTCAAGTCTGGCGAGCTCCTGGCACGGTTCAGTGACGCGCGCATTCTGTTAAACCAAGAACTTTGTCCACCACGCCTTATTGCATCTTGAAATACACTTAAGGATCTTTCTCTGGAGGATGGTTCACCAATAAGCGACTGGAGATATAGTGCTTTGGCCCAATGCCACCCATGCAATGCACCGATCTCAATGAGGTTCGCTTCACGGGCACGTTCCCAACATCTTTCAAAGCGATCAGCTGAAATGTTGTAGTTTTGATTTTCGAATAGAGCGGTCCAGCCTAGAACTTCATCAGCTGAAGTATCACACGTGGCAGTTAGTGGGACCTCAGATGGTACGTCCCCCAGATAGCTTCGAAAATCAGCGTCATACCTAGTAAAATCTCCACTAAGGAATTGTTCTACCCTACCGACCAACTCTCCTATCTCCATCTCCGCCGAATCTTGGGCCATGTCAATTTCGGCAACCATATTTCGGGGTATGCCTGCTCTGTTGGATTCACGACCAAAATGCGTGGCGAACCGCCGGTCAGCCAAAATATAAACCCCGAAGTCCTTAGCAGAACGGTTACATCTTCCAAGGGCCTGCACTATTCTCTGATTGAGTCGCTTCTTCATGAAACCGGAATCCCGAAGGTACGCTGAGATAAATTCTTCCTGCGAGTTAATGGCTCGGGGCAACGTCTTCATCACAACCAGGCGACATTCTTCGGCACTGAAATCCATTCCGTCGAATCTACCACCAACGAACAGGTGTCCTTGTGGAGCGGCCTTGAACTGATCGATTTCATCACCCATGGGCGTAAGAATCCAGGTTGGATGGCCCAGGCCGTTAGCTTCCAGCCAATTAGACACAATCTCTCGAAACTCAATTGCTTCGGCCCGGCTAGCGCATAGCCATACGCTTTTGGGATTTAAGCGCAATGCTGCCAAAATCACACTTTGTAGGCGTTCTGGA
This sequence comes from Candidatus Thorarchaeota archaeon, assembly GCA_030642465.1. Taxonomy (GTDB): domain Archaea; phylum Asgardarchaeota; class Thorarchaeia; order Thorarchaeales; family Thorarchaeaceae; genus WTCK01. The sequence goes on from DAOWNS010000105.1 coordinate 4,799, forward strand.
ATGTCTTCCTCTTCAATACGATTCATTACTACCAGCCGGCGGCCACAAGTACTCTCAGAAAACTCGGGTGGAACCGGAATCTTTTCTATCTTCCTAACCCCCAACCGTCTGCTCAGATCGCCTGGATCACCCACGGTTGCACTCATATAGATACATTGGTCCGCATCTGTATAGTATGTGTTCGAGATCAATGGATAGATATATGGACGGATCCAAACCGAGTTAAGGCTCATGTAAATGTTGGCTTCACGCAACCGATTCCTGATTCGATTCCAACGAAATTTCAAGTCAGCGTCATCAGCTATATAAGGCGAACTGTCTATGATTTCACGAATTCGGTCCTCAATCTCTACTTGGTCTATGAAAGAGAGAAGTTCAGTCGCACACGTTGGAGCTGCATCGTCAGCCAGCGCGTCAGTGAGGACGGAATATTCAGGGAACCTTGCCCGAAGTTCCGTGACTAATGTCTCGAACAGATTCCGATGAGAGCGTCTGTCAACCTCTACCGAATAGAGCGAATTAAGGCAGTGTTCAGCTAAATGTGCATCATCCATTATAATAAGGTCCGCAGGATCAATCACAGGGCGCTGATTGAAGTAAACCCAGTAGTTCATGATAGCCACCTTTGTGGCACGCTGATATGCCCTCTTATCCATTGCAGGGATGTCAACGCCCCGACCCTCCATGAGCACGGCTGGTATGCCCAGAGCTTGTGACTCCCGCAACATCTGTCGTGCAAGAGTCTTGTTGGCAGACAGAATAGCGACCTTGTTTCTCTCTTGCCTCCATGCTTCAGTAATTAGCAGGGCTATGAGAGTCTTACCAGCTCCAGTAGGCAGTTCAATAGCTACATCTGGCCGTGACGCGAAGGTATTCGAATATTCTTCCAGAACACGTGCCTGCGCAGGCCATAGTTCCTCAAACTTGTCGGATTGAAATGAGGCTAAGAACTGAGCGTAATCTTGGCGGATTGGCATGTCACCATACCTCCGTAAATAGACACGTTTTTCCAAAAACAAACGATCGTCGATAGCAAACAAACGGTTTCAGTTTCATATTGGTTGCCATTTTTGTGCACTCAAGTGATTCATACAAACCAGAGCCTGTGACTTTTATAAGGATTGTTTGTCTCTCTGCTGCCGTGATCTTCCTCGTTTCCGCCGGGGCCTAACATCTTTCCTCAGTGCTTCTATTTTGGCCAGGAGAGCGGGGGCTGGTTCATAGGAGCGACCTTCACGGCGGGCCATTTCAGCCTCTGTCGGGACCAGTTCACCCCGGAAAGCCTTGGCCAGGATTGCCTGTGTGAGCTTCTCGGCCTGCGCCGTCGCAGCCGCCACCCGCTTCTCGATCACGGCGGCCATCTTGAAGAAAATCTCAATACGCTTGGCGATTTCTTTTTGCTCTTCTACTGGCGGAAATGGAACTGTAACAGACTTGATATCGTCGAGGCCCAAACCTATTTTTGTTGCGCCTCGCTGAAGATTTTGAAATTGTGCCTGGCCTCCTTTCGCAGATGCCAAGTACCAAGCCAGCCACGGCTGATAGACGCCTGCGACTGGTCGGGCAATCGCAACATGTTGGTTCACGTATGCCTCGCCTATCCCATCCGGAACCAAGGCAGTCATTCCCACGTCAGCAGTAATTGAGACAAGAATATCACCTGGTCGAACTCGCGTCCGCTGTCGTTCTGCCCCTCTCGGTGGATTGACACGCTTAATCTGCGACAAGTCTAAAGTAATTGTGTCGTGGTCCAAATTTCCAATGCGAATAAAGGTTGAACCAGATTCTGAGTAGTATTTTGCCCATC
>DAOWNS010000178.1 GCA_030642465.1 Candidatus Thorarchaeota archaeon
GCGCTTTGCCAACAAAACCCCGGAAATTTTACGGTTGTGATCGGCGGGGAAAACCCTTCGGGTCTCGCGTGCGTGCGCACGCGTGAGGGCAAAACGTCAATCCCGTCGTAACCAAACCCTCAACCCTCCATCATCCAAACACCAACCCTCCATCGATTTCCCACCACTCACTTGAGCCCTAATCCCACCCAGGCCCCCGTTACTCGTATGCCGCCGGAAACCCGCCGCGTGCTGGGGTTGGCGCTATCGGTGTGCTACAATGCGCTTGTCGAACGGATAGAGTTTGGTGTATTTCGTATGTAATTTGCCTACAAAGAGAACTGTGAAACAATGAACACTGCTGGAGCACCCGCCGCATTACGTGGTTACAGGCTTCAAACCCTTTATATTCTCCGAAGGATACTCTCGGATACCGATAGTTCATCGAGGGTGTTCCATCCGGAAGGTGGAGAAGATCTCAACATACTTGATGAAAATGGAGTTGTGAAGGAAGCGATCCAAGTCAAATCTTATACCATGCTACAGCTATCAGATTTGGAAACTGAACGGAGAGGATCGTTTTTTTGGCGTGCACTTGAGTATTTGCAAGATACAGAATCAGCAAGAGTGAAGTTGGTAAATTTTGGACAAATTGGGCCTGAAATGCAAGGCGCTTGGAACGGAGATTCTAGATGGAGTCGCAGCGTTCATAAGAAGTTGGTTGATAAAGGCTTTTCGTCAGATGAAGCACGTATGTTGCTTGAGGGAGTAGAAATATCATCGCAAGTGGAAGAAGATGAAGAGACCGCTGTCCTCACGCAGCTTCAAATCATGTTTACAGGTATCGATCCAGAGAATGCGTTGAGGCTGCTAACACATTGGCTTTATTGGGTATCAGAACGATGCGAACAGATAACCCAAGATCAAGTCATTAGGAGAATCAATAGCGTTGGACAGTTTCTCGCTGATAGGTATCACTATCATCAAGAATGGTTTACTGCGATTACTCCCATTGATGAGCGCCAGATTTCTGAGGATGATTTGGAGCGATTACGTTCCGAGTTTTTTCAAGGTATCCGGTCGGGATATGAATACATTCTTGCAGACCTTGATTTTCCTCGGCAAACGAAAATTGATGCAATCTCCCAGGCTTTTGGAAAAAACAATGTGGTAGTTCTGCATGCTGCTTCTGGGCAGGGAAAAACAACCTTAGCATACCGTTTTCTTCACGACTATTATCCAGGAACATGGCGCTTCTCAATCGAGTTCATCCAGGATCAACAACATGCTGCTTCTATACGTACAGCTTTAGCTGGATACGCCCAAGCCGTTCAAGCCCCAATGGCGATCTATATTGATGTGTCACCGAGAGATACGGAATGGCCCGAACTTGTAAGGCGACTTGCCCGTGAACCGCTATTTCATATTTTGGTTACGATTCGAGAGGAGGATTTCAAAAGAACAATCATACCAGGAGACCTAGTATTTTCTGAGATTAATCTTGATCTTGATGAAGATGAAGCTAGAATGATCTACCAACGAGCAGTTGATGCTGGCTATCAAGAATACCTGGACTTCAATGAGGCGTGGGATGCATTTGAGGGTAGTGGACCATTACTAGAGTTCGTTTTCCTTCTCACGCAGACACAATCCTTGCATCAGAAACTCAGGGAACAAGTTGAACGTATTAGTGAAGCCACTCGTTCAGGTAAAGCACACAGAGACGAACTTGAACTTCTACGTCTCGTATCCGTGGCGTCAGCATACGAGGCTCGTTTGGACACAAAAAAACTACTGGAACTCCTAAATCTCCCTGAGCCTAACCGTACAATAGAGATATTTGAGCAGGAATACCTGATTCGAGTAACTAAAGATCGGCACTATATTTATGGCCTGCATTCTGTACGATCTCGAATTTTAGTAAAACTTCTTACTAATCAGGACATTAATACATGGATTAATGCAACGGAACGAGTTCTTCATTGCATCATTGAAGACGATCTCGAAGTCTTCATTCTTCATGCCTTTATTGAACGCCAATCCGATGAGCAGGGCCTGTTAGAATCGATAACTTCCCTAATCCCAACATCTTGGACGGGCATAGCCGGAGTGCTACGCACCCTTCTTTGGGCTGGAACCAATGCTTACATCGAAGACAACTGGTCGGTTATTCAAGATGCCTACGAAGAAATGGGACCGGCATGGAACATGATCATGGATGTGAACTTTGGTGGTGTAGATACTGTGGAACTTGGAGAATGGTGGTTGGATCTCGAATCGTTTTTTCCCGAAGAACGAAAGGAAAGAATCAAGACGATTCGAGATCAACAAAGCCCAAAACAGAATCTCCTTGATCAAGCACTAACTTGGATTGCTACGAGAACATCTTCAATTGCTCAGCCTGCCACCAAAAACGACTGGCGAAGCTTAGCTGAAGTACTTTATTGGGCATACAGATTCGAACAGGCTCCAGCATTCATAGAAAATTCATTGAATGTTGAAGATATCTCCGTTACAGAAATTCTAGATCTTTCAATCCTGTCCGAAATATCTCTTGCTCTTCATTTATACGATCCAAATCGGCATGATTCTTGGATGAAAGTGAATGATGAATCAATCAGGGTTCGTCTAGCTCATGAATATGGGATTGTAGTTCTTGAAGAAGACGGAGACAATCTACGATTGCACTTCGTCCTTGCCCCTGATGAAACGCCTGATAATGGTGATTCCAAAGATGTGTTTCATGACATGGCTCTGGAAAGACTGCAATTAGTACGCCAGTTGTTCCCCGTTTATGAGTATTACAGTTCTCGCGGATACGGATTCAAACTCGGAGCCTTCGAATTACCCTTCGATAGCACCCAGAAAGAGCAGGTACAAAAGGCGTATCTCCCTCCGAAATGGCCGGTTCGGTTGAACAGTATTGTTCTAAACCTGGCAAATTACCGTTTTCGGCCACAAACTTGGGATGATTATGTTCAGGAAGTAATCAATATTAGGCAAGGCGTAGTAGAAAATCTTCAGGCCGCTAGTCGAGGTATAATTCGCTTCTTCGAACGAAACAAATCCATAAATGTTTATGAATATATAAATGAAGAGGATTGGGCGAGTCTCAACAGAAAAATCGACAACCTACCAAGTCTCCCTCAAGTGGCAGTCGATCCCTGGGGTTTTGCATCTGAGGGAATGAAAATAGCGAATGATGATCGTCATACCGAGTTCCTTCCAAAAGCAATTGCTCTCAGAAAATATCGCCCGTTCCTAAAGGTTATTCGCGACTATTTGCCATCATTGAATAATTTTCTGAGACAGTCACCACAAGTCATGCTCGTAAATTTTTATGTCGGTAAGCTCAACCCTGATGATCCTTCAAGAAATCGAATGTTGAGCAAATTGCAGCAAGCTGGAGTACGCATTGATCAGGTTCATCTATCCAGTGATAATCTCTTCAATGCTTTTTCAAGCCTTCAGCCGTTTCAGCGAGAATTTCGAGTCCTATTTGAGGATAGGATTGCCAAAGAAGCACTGAGTGAGTTGGAATCCCTAGAAATAGAACGATTAGACAAAGCTTGGAAATTCTGGTATCACTTTGCCCACTTTTCGAGTATGGCTTTTGCCCGACCGTCTTCACAAATTCCAAACCGTGTTAGAATACAGCGTTCTCAATTTTGGGAACGTGTTGAACAGACAATTGACAATGTTCAGTCTGATGGCACAACGGCACGCAGACTAAAAACCGAAGAGCGATGGGATGGAGAGCCAACACTGTGGATCGCCTTGGACTCGGATGAGAGTGTGCAGTTTTGGGAAAGTCTCATCACATTAATTGAAAATCTGCAACACACCTTTAACGAATTCGATAGTCAGAAACTCGAATTCTATTTACTTCGACAAGAGATACAGCACATTGTTATTCTACCACTTGTGCACGGACAGTTGTTTTCATCCATTGTGATTGTGCTCAATGCCTTGACTCTTGCTTCAAGCGACGAATCCATCGTTGACAAGCTATGGATGAATCATCGCGAGCTGTCAGGTTCCGTAAGTGAGGCCCTACATCTAGAGTATTGGGATAGTGAAGATATTCAAATAGCCAATAAGTTCTCTTCTTCAATCGCCACCCTAATGCTCATGGCAGCGCAATTGTCGGAGTTTCGTCATCTCCCTGAAATGGAGGATTATGTCGCTGATGCGATAGGTCATCTTATTCAACAACGTGCAGATGAATTGAATAAGCATTTGCAACTTTTCTTCGATACAAGTGCCAATCTTGCAAAGAGGTTCAATAACTTAGACGAGAGTGAGATGCAAGAGCGCGTCAAGTTACTGGAGGCGGTACAAATCCTACTTGAGATCAGAGAGAAAGTCTTACCAACAGAGGATTTTGATGGGGATCATCCGATGAGCATAGAAGAGTTCGCTGGATATAGCGACCGACTTGTGGAGGCACTAGGTCCTGCGGAATAC
>DAOWNS010000095.1 GCA_030642465.1 Candidatus Thorarchaeota archaeon
GATGTTGTGGATTCTGTAGTTCCGAACTCGTCCTGCGTTCGTTTTTCCGCTCGGGGGCACGTAATGTAGTCCCAGCTCGGGAGGGTCAGCCCGGACCTCTTCTGGAATACTTGCGCCGATTATGTCCTCTATGACCTCGGGGGCAACCAATGGAAGGACTCCTCCGCAAGCCTTGTGACGACCTCGAGCGCCCTGTTCCAGCAGCATGACTTTCATCCCGAGTGCGGAACAGCAAATAGCGGTGCTGGAGCCAGCCGGCCCACCTCCTACTACTACAACATCAAATTCCTTAATCGGCGGACACCTCGCCGCGCAGGTTTCCACCATCTCGCATTTTCTTCAGGATATGAATTAGAAGATCTAGCTTGAGGTCGGTCTGCCCCTCAAAGTCGCCGATGTAGGCCTCTCTCTCCTCACCAAGTTCGTAGCAAGTCGAATCATCGATATCCACGAGGAGCCCGGGCACTCCCGTATCCACGAAATCATCATGATGCTTGGTATAAAAGGCCTCACAGCAGGATCCGATGTACCCTCTGGCACCCTTGAGCTTGAATTCATCTATTGTTTCTATCAGATGCTCGAAAGTCTGAATCGTGCGGGTAGGCACACCGAATTCTGCTGCAATCTCGTAGATGTCGCCAATTGAACATGCACCGCACATAGTGCAGCCCTCAATTCTGCGGTAGTCACAGTCTACCATTTTTGCGCAATAAGGAAGTAGTATGTAGTCAAAGGTCTGCTTGTCTAACTCATCTGGCATGAAGTTCACGGTCATAAGATGATTGGAGTTCTCTAGCGAAACGCCGTACTTGATGAATGCCGTCTTCTTCACCGCTTCTAGCAGAATCTGAACAAGGTCTTCTGATTCCACTCCAAAAATTTTGGCTCCAGAATTCTCAAAGAACTCGATTACAGTTTCCCTGATTGTGTCTTCGTCCGCGGATATATTCTTCAGACGAGCTTCAAGATCCATGATTGCTCTCTGCGGGAAGACTTGGAAATCACCAGTGATGAACGAGCTGATGATGAAATTGCCCGGAACATCCAGTCCTAGCGAAACCCTAATGAGACCCCCTGGAGTCTTGCGAATCGCATTAACCTGGCCTGCGGTTTCCTTTGGTCGTCTAACGAGGTGCACCCATTCTTCTGATTCCATATATGGCAATCTCTCATGATACAGTTGCTTTTCAACGGGCAACAGACCGCCCGATTCTAGCTCGGTATCTAGAACCTCTTGGAACCCTGCCACAAAGGCTTCCTTGATCTGATTCAAAGGAGGCACATAACCTAGTTCCCATTTCAGGCAGGTCACTCTCTCCTTGACACTCTCGACTTCCTTGTCCTTGAGTTTCTCCACTGGTATTCTGAGGCAACGTAGCATCAAGTCGACGTCGAAATCAACCAAGAGCGTACCTTGATACATGAACGAGTCACCCCTTTCAGTGCCACCGGTTCCCGATATCTTCCGCCCATCGATTTCAATGTCATTCTTCGGTCTGAATTCCGCCTTCACACCAAGTCTTCGAAGAGCTGAAACCGCGCCCGAACAGACGAACCCGGCAAGTCGGTCCAAGTCTTTTCTCAATTCACTGATTCCGGGAGCCGACTTGTCAGCAAAAATTTCCCACCCAAGACATGTGGGCGTAAATAGAATCGCTCCTCCCCCAGTAATCCTGCGATTGATGTCGACTCCGTGTCGTCGACAATAGTCTATGCGAATCTCCTGCTCGACTGATTGATGATATCCAACTAGAGCAGTTGGGGGATCAAACTGAAGAAACCTGACCGTGTTTGGAGTCCTGTTCTCGGAACGGCACTCGAGGATCACATCGTCAAGCGCCATATTCTGCGCCCCGGTGAGGACGCCTGTGTCTAAGAGTCGCCATTCAGTCATTCTAGCATTCACCATACTCATTCGAAAGATTTGTTTATCAGCGAACAACATTCCACCGAGAAGGTCATCGACAGACCTCTCTCTTGCGCGTATGAGTACCCTTCTTCGGTGGGGTATGCAATTCCATTCACGCCAGCATCGATTGCTAGCCTGTCAGTTTCCCTACGATGATCTCCTAAAGGCCTTGCGCACCCTAGGATTACAGGTTTATCTGGAATCGCCAGCCGCGTCGCAAGTATCACTCTAGCGATATCCATTGGGCTGGACGGAGTGACTTTTTCCATTGGGGTATCGTCCAGTGGCATGAATGCAACAACAATCACAGAAACCGGATCGTGCCGTGCAATCATCCTAATTGCATCTGCCTCCCCCTTGAGTTGCCCGTAGTGGAGTCCGGCAATCACATGAGGCATGATTGGAACCCCCGCTTTTTCCAACAAGGTCATCGAAGTGTCGAATATGTCAACTGTTTTGTCCAAGTGGTAAATCTTGCGGAGCGTTTCATCCGATCCGATGATGTCTAGCATTGCGCCATCAATGCCCGCTTTTCCCAACGCTATCGCGGTTTCTGGATACACAATCCCTGTATGAACCACAATGTCCAGTCCAAGCTCTCTCTTGACTCTACCGAGAACGGGAATGAAGTTGAGCAACGGCGTGTCACCGCGAAGGGTCGAACCCCCGCTTACAAGGCATCCTTTACCTCCGTTTTCATTGACCTTTTGGCATGTCTTCCATAATGCTTTGGGTGTGAGTGCTGGAATCATTGTTTCTAGAAGATGACCTCTGCAATGTTCGCAGTTCAGGGAACACTTGGCGCCAGATATCGATATGCTTGGGAATCTGTATGGATCCGTAGCAACATAGAATTCGGTTTCATAATGAACCATGCCAGGCATGTGGAACGCAATAGTTTCCGAGAATCGAGCCCTCGAGATGGAGTATGCCTTCTCAAACAGGGGACCTAGCTCATCCTCCGGGAGGCTGAAGCAATCGTCAATAAACGTGTCAGTCTTCGTCAAAGTCTGGATCCGCCGCCTCATAGGTGAGTGAGTAATCCGCCAGTTGCTTCCGGATTATTTCGACATCCTCGGCTGTCGGAATAAAGGGGAAGTTTCTCCAATGTCCTATATATGCCTGATACGGAGTGCAGTTGCCAAAAGGTCGATTACAGGCGTTATCCATCGTTTCACCTCGACACCCTGATGTCATGAAAGCCTCGCCAACGCTGACTATTTCCTCCAAACGATTGGGGCTCACTCCGAAATTAATTAGCTGTTCGCGTTCATTGAACTTCATCATCTTGCTCGTTCCCAATTCCTTGTTGATGATAAAACGCGCAACCTGAACCCTTCGATACGCACCAAGTGGAGGCTGTGGGTGATTCTCCATGGATGATCCTTCCTCAGGGAAAAACGAGAATAGATGAGTGTGTGCGCTCATGTCTTGCGCTCTCTGAATGGACTCTATGATTTCCTTTTCTGTTTCGCCAACACCCACAATTAGGTGAACTCCCACATTGTAGACCCCGAACACCTCAACTGCTTCCTCAACCGTATTCCAGTATTTCGCCCATTTGTGAGGTCCTTTGACTCCTTTTCCACGTAGCTTGTCAAACAATTCGGGTGTTGCCGCATCCACTGCGATTCCAATCATATCCGCACCGGCTGCATGCACTCTTTGCAACCAATTCTTATTGATGATTGTGGGTGTAATAAGTACGGAGATTCTAGGGATGACTTTTCGAAGCTCCGAAACGACTTGAATACAGTCTTCGCGCGCTTGACCAAGAGTAATCATTGACACACAGACTCGTTCAACATGAGGACACGCACCGTCAGAGATTGCAGCCTTGACCTCATCAAGGGGGAATACGGGCCAGTCAACACGGATGAAGCTATGGTCTACCCAATCAGTATCAGTCTGCCTAGAGCCAGAAAGACCACAGTAGGCACACTTCGCGTGACACCCCTCATCATATGTGAGCAATAGGTTGATGCAGTAGAGCTTTGCATCCCGGAAAAACTTTCCTGGGGCTTTCCCCATTGTCATGGCTGCAGCTAGGCTGGTTCTTACGTATTCAGGGGATTCCGTTGAGATTACTTTTTGGTCTGTACGAGGCCCATCGTCTGCAGTCTTCATGACTCGTTCACCAGTCCAATTTGGTGGGCCCTTACTTGACATTCTTATTACTGTTTGGCAGTGACCACAATGTCCTCGCCTAGATACTAAGGCATAAATCGTCAGCATCGATGAAAGAGAGCTTGATTTCAATGATTGAGGTTATGGAGCTAACAAAGGTCTTCAACGAATTCATCGCCGTGAAGAATCTGTCCTTTCAGGTCAATCCTGGAGAGATATACGGTCTTCTCGGGCCCAACGGATCTGGGAAGACTACGACCATGCGAATGCTCCTTGGACTCCTGCAACCCACTACTGGCAGTGCTAGAATATCTAGTCATGACATTAGAGAAGAGATAGTAGCTGCGAAGCGCGTAATGGGCTATGTCCCTGAAGAGCCAGTACTTCCTGAGAGGCTAACTGGTTGGGAGTACATCAATTACATCAGTGACATCTGGCGAGTGCCGAGAGGCCCAGAACGTGAGGATGATATTCAGGAGCTCATGAATCTTCTCGACATCAGTGATGCCAGCGATGATCTCATAGAAACCTATTCGAAAGGAATGTCTCGGAAGATTAGTCTGGTAGCGGCACTGATACACAAACCAACAGTGCTCATCCTTGATGAGCTCCAAGCAGGAATAGATCCTCGTGGAGCCGCCACAATGAAGGAGATTCTGAATGGCTTGCGAGAGCGGGGCGCAACAATCCTGATGTCGACACATATTCTTGAGATTGCAGAGCGGATGTGTGACCGAATAGGAATCATCAACGAGGGGGAACTGATTGCAGAAGGGACCATGGAGGAACTTAGACTGAAAGCCAAAGGTCAGAGTTCATTGGAAGAGATATTTCTCTCTCTGACAGGAGGCCCCGATATGCAGCTAATCGCGCAGTACCTGGGTGAATCGGCTTGAGTTCATCAGATTTGCTTTTCCTCCTACGCGAGGACCTCACTCGGTCCCTCAGGCTGCGGAATACAAAGGGCAAGAGAACTGAGAAGAGAGGTTTTTTGAAACGGTTTTCCAGTTTGGCGATACCCGTTATCGTTGGTGCAGCAATCCTATTGGGCGTACTTGCAATTGCACCGATGTTCTGGGATTTGATTGAGTCCTATGTCTCGGAGAATCTCGGATTGGGAGCTGCTATCTTCAATGCAGTCTTGCTCTTCTCATTTGTTGGCTCAATAATGATTTCTGCCACAACTGTGGGAAATAGTTCCAAGATGGAATACCTTCTCATAACCCCCATTAAGATGCGAACGATATTTCTGGAGAAGACAATTATCATCATCTTCTACAACTCAATCATGTGGATGATGATTGGTGTTCCGTTATTCCTTGGGTTGAGTATAGTGTCACCCTTTGCATTTGCGCTTCTGTCGGTGCCAGCATTCATCGTAATGCTCTTGATTCTAATCACGATTGGCGTATCTGCTGGGGGGTTGGTTGGACTAGGGGTTGCCCGGGCAGTGGCTGGAAGACGCGCACTCAAACAGATTGGTACTGCAATCATGAGTTCCGTGGCAATAATAGGAACAACATTGTGGTACGTCAGTTTCTACACAAACAGCTGGAACGAAGGGCCTAACCCTTTTGATGCGCTGTTTGATCTTGCGAATTCACTGGGCTTCACATCAATCTTAACGCCCGGTTATACCGTTAGTTCTGTTTCATTAGGTCTGCTGATTGGTGCCCCATGGAGATGGCAGGATTTTCTCTCAGTCAGCTTGTTCCTTGTATTGGGCGTGGGTATGGTGCTCCTCAACTCCTACGTGAGCGAAATGGCTCATTACAGTGGTTGGTTGGCGAGTGATGCAACAAGAACATCAAAGGAAACGGTACGCAAGGAACATGGAACTTGGAATCCTAGATCCTTCCCAGGTCTGAAGCTTAGCAACATAGTGACTGCATCGATGTGGTTTAACATCACCTCGGTGCGCAGAGACGCACGAGTGATTACCAACTACTTGCTTGGGCCTATTCGATTTGCAATCTGGTTGATTCTCCCAGGTCTTGCTTTTGGAGAGGAATTCGGCGGTATCACCTCCTACTTCATTCTGGCAGCCCTGATACCTTTCGCGACTTCATACGGACTCTACTTCGCAGGCTACGAGCTTGTCTATGAAGGTTCGAATATAATGAACCTGCAACTGGCAGCGACCAATCTCGAAGAGTACGTGCGGGGGAAAGTGTACAGTGCTGTTCCATTCGCAATTATAGCAAGCGTCATTGTTTCACTAATTGTCCTCTTCATATCGCCAATGATGTGGGTATACCTTCCAGCTGTTCTCGTTGCTTGCGCCTTCCTGTGCATGGCTTCAGGCAGCATTGCTGCCAATGAAGCTGCAAAAGGCGGCGATTTCAAAGCTAACCACAACATTACTCGTCAAAGAGGAGCTTCAGTCCGAACTCCTATGCGCGGATGGTCTTCAATTAGGGCATCACTAGTGCCCTACGCGATTGGCTATGTCGGTGTATTCGGGATGATTCTTGCTGGCGTCTTCTTTGGGATTCTATACACCTACGCCATTCTCCCTGTGTTTGTCCTCTTCTGCTGGTGGTTAACAACTCATTACACTCGAAGTGCAGGTCTAAAGATGGCTCAAATCGACGCTACAAAGTATCTCTAAATCAGACGAACCAGTCTTTCTATAGTTCCAATTTCTTGATTATCTTCGCTGGTGGGAGTGTGATGTCTGTGTCGAAGTAGAGGCCTATCATTGGGTTCACCATTTCAACTAGAGTAAGGTCATCGTAACCTCCCTTGAATAACTCAATCTCAACGTCACCTGATCGGCCGTTCTTCACATCGTAAACGAGATGTGCAGCGGTTAGGGCAGCGGAATCAAATCCGTCTGCATTCGCTGATGGGATTAGCTTGAGGTTGATGTTTGGACCGCTATCAATCCAATCTCCCTCATCATCGAATGTGCATGTCGCCCTCATGAGGACCTCTCCTCCACGCTCAGTGGTGGCAACCAATGTGTCATCCTTCCACTTCATGGATACCTTGGCATACTTGCGGGGATATCCCCACACCTCTCTGCCTACGGCAATGGCAACA
>DAOWNS010000215.1 GCA_030642465.1 Candidatus Thorarchaeota archaeon
CAGAGCCGGAGATCCTGACCGAAGCGGAATCGAAACCAGAGGCCAAGCCCAAGCTCCAGAAGCGTATACCTGCAGATGTGCGGAAGGAGTTCGAGGTTAGTTCTGACACCGATAAGTTGAGCGCCTTTGAGCTGGAGGATCTCAGGATGGATCTAGTGCGCAGAGGCATCCAAGCGCACGAGATTACAACCATAATGGAGCAGGCAAAGGATCTACCGCGAAACCTCGTTGATGAGTTTCTCAAGAGCTTTGGAGTAGACAAAGAGTAGCGGGCTTCAAATTCCCTCTCTCTTCTACTCTCCGTCAGACCCATCTAGGAAGTATGAGAGCGGCAATGTCGTTCCGAAGTCCGAAGGCTTGACTCGTGAGGTTCGCCTGATTGGAAACTGTGGATGTTTTGCTAGGGTATACTTGATGTAGGGCTTTGATTCGGAAACGTGAATGTGTACCTGCGCGTAGCTTGAGAGAGCCGTTCCCCCTGCTGGTATGTCGCGGTTCTTCTGAGATGACGGTGCAGAAACCAGCGTGACTATTTCCCTATTCAATGTGAGAGTCATCAACTTGGTCGCCATATGGGTGAGCTGTTGGAGGCCCTCTCCTGTCATCATCCTCTCGGAGATGTACAGGTCCGGCAGGCCTGCAATAATCAACAACCGCGCGGACACCCGCTCGAAAAATGATGGCAATTGCTCCATCACGAGAGCGTACGTCTGACTCGAATTGAATGCACGCGAGATGTAGATTCGTTCCATGACTTCCTCGGGTTCAAGCTCAAACTCAAAGGAATAGTCAGTGAGTTTGTCTATCTTGATTATGTTGGCACTGTCAATGATTATGGTCGGGCTATTGACTCCCTTGCGTTCCGCGGGAAGTTGCATTTGAACAGCGATCCGAAGTAGGTCGTCATTGAGGCAGCGGTTTCCGTAGAACAGATACATCAAGCCAGTTTCCAATCCCCCTCCTAGTAATTTGTCAAGAGCAACGATTCCGGTGGGTATGATGTTGCGTTTGACTTGATCTGCAGTGGAGAATCCCAATCTGAAACTAGATTCTGTCCCTTTCATCTCAGAGATATGTCAGCATCAATAGTAATAATGACCTACCAAATTGAATCGCGCCATCTCCTACATCTGGCAGGTGATTTAATAGTCGGAACGCCGCTGCTCCTCCCGACCTGTTCCGCCGGGAGGAACGTCATGACAAGCAAGAAGATACGAGTATGTCCTAGGTGTGGTAGTCAGCGAATTCACACGGCTAAAAGCGCAGTCAGCGGCTGGCTCGTACCAGACACTTACTACTGTGATGATTGTAAGTACTCAGGTCCTGTGTACGTTGAAATTGAGGCTGATGATGCCGAGCAGCTCCGAAAAGTAATCAATGGTGAGTCTTCAGAGGACTAGTTCCAAGCAAAGGAGCTGGATGGGGTCGGTCCGAAATTCTCTTAAGTGGGGACCGGACCGACATCAGCTTGGTGACTAAGACATGGTTACAGTCGATGGTTTTGATTTCCCAGAAGATCTTTTCTACCTTGGCGGTGGAACCGACCAACTTTGGATTAAGAAGGAGAATGGCAAGGTACGGCTTGGCATGACTTCCCTGGGCTCTTATGCCGCAGGAAAGATCAAGTTCATTCGCCTAAGGCCGCCCGGTAAGGAGGTCAAGGCTGGTCGCAGCGTTGGCACTCTCGAAAGCGGCAAGTGGACTGGGGCAGTTAAGAGTCCCGTAACGGGCACGATTACCGAAACGAATGAAGGTCTAAAGGCCAATCCAGGGTTACTTAACGAGGATCCATACGGAAAGGGTTGGATTGCTCTCATTGAGGCCAGCAATTGGGATGAAGATGTCGGCAAACTACAGGGTGCTAGCGGACTCGAAGCCTGGGCCAAGACAGAGGTCAAGGAGAAGAAGGCACTAAAGGGCGAGTGAAGCGGTGCTTGTGAGGGCGGCGTTTCCGACTCACACTTGACTGCTTTCATAGAATCTACACAAAAACTGGCTATTTTCTACTAGCCAGTTCACGTCTCAAACTCAAGGCAGTGTCATAGAGTATCTCAGGTGGCACCAGCAAGTAAAGCAGGTCTCGAGTGTAACCTGATTCAAAGACAACGCTCTGGAATATGAGTGTCTGCAGACTCTTGTCAATGTCGTCTACGGAATGCTTGACTCCTAGCTCTTCACACTTGATCATGACAAGCTCATTGAGAGTCTGTCTGTCAATGTACGTTTCAGTCTTGTAGCGCATTAGATGCTCGCTCAAAGCCTCAAGCACAAGCAGGGTCATGAAATCGTTCATGCTTATTGTGTCTATCAGGTCCATGTAGTCGTCGTCCTGACCGAGTGTCGTAATTCTGGATGTGGCCGATCTGACAATATCCGAGGTTATCTCCTGTCCTTTTTGAGCCAAAGGCCAGAGGGCTTTGAGTGCCTCAATTGATGTCCTGGGCGTTGATGCCTGAAACTCACAGACTAGGTCTGCTATGTACCTGACAATCTCATCGGTGAGCCCCAATGGAAACGTGTCTTCCACACGCATTCTCACTATGTCATAAAGCTGTGATTGAGTATAGGTGTCCAAGGGCACCTCGAAGTCGTAGGCCATCTGTGTCGCAGGCGCCTTCGTGAGCAATCGGTAATCGTGGCTGTTTAGAACTCCAATCGTACTTGCCTTGATTTCCTTGGACAGCATAGCAACCTTGGTGTAGACTTCCTCATTGTTCTCATCTATATTGTCTATGACGAATACTCCTTTTCTTGATGATGCAGCCGCAGTACGCTTGAACTGCATCCAGAGTTTATCCAAATCAAAAGCTACGGTGATGGGCTTGCTTGACAACCTGTGAATCTTATCATTGAGCTCTGCAACAATCTCAAGGACGTCCTTATGCTTGGCGTCAACGTAGATTGTGTACGAGTCAAACTGCTCCGGGATAATCCTGGTGAGGAAATACCTTGAGAAGACAGTCATTCCCACTCCTGTTATCCCGTGAACCAAGCAGTTGATGCCATAGTCATCTTCATAGCTGTCACGATAGACGCTGTCGATCATCCGCATCTCGCGTTCCCGATGGAGCAAGCGTTCAGGAATGTAGTAGGGGTCAAAGAGGCCCTTTGGGCTGATTCGTTGAGGTCTAACCATTCTCATCAAAGTCTGGTTTCGAAGAACCCTTAAAAGCACCCCTCGGAGATGGCCGAAACTATTTCGCGCCTTTGAATCGCTTCAAACCATAGAGCTCAGCGTGTCATAGGCTCCATCAGGGTCAAGGATGAAATCATTGAACCCGGTTCCCATAACCTCTCGTAGCTCTTTGATGCGGGTTTTCTTCGCCTTATCACTAAACGGCCACTTATGTTCGGGTTTTGGCGTTATGCCTAGCTCATTGCATTTCGCGACAATATCAGTTATTGTTTCGAACGTTTCGCGGCTAGTCTTGTCCTCCGGCTTTATCTCACGCGAGTGCAGTATGACACCATACGCGGGCGTGTTGTCGCCAAGATACCACTTGCTTGGCGCGTGACCATACCTGGCGAATGGTACGAGACCGTGTCCCATCAGGAGGGTATCGATCTCATCGATGGCATCCTGCATTTTAATCAGGATATCGCCGTGGTATCCGTAACCCTCAAACAGGGCAAGCTGCAATCCCTCGTTTGGATTCCTCTTCGGAAGTTTAATTCTAAGGTCTTTCATTCTTGCCAGCCCTTCAGAATCCAAATCAGAGTAGTCCAATATGTCCTTCAATTCTGACGCAAAGCTCTCGGGGAACTGCAGGATTAGGAGTGGCAAGTCGAGCCCTTCTCTTATGTCCTCATGAACTGCCGCGAGGGTTTCGCCGTACCGTATCGGGCTTTTCCTCTTGATAAGCTCGGAC
>DAOWNS010000149.1 GCA_030642465.1 Candidatus Thorarchaeota archaeon
ATCACTTTGGCAATGACTTTCCTTGGCTCCTTACCGACACACTTCTCTTTATCTGGCATTGCAGGTCAACTCAGCAATCCCCACGTCGCACCCTATTACTGTTCCTGACTGGTCATCCTGACTGGCGGATTAGGAAACAAACTTTTAACGCACCTGTCGCGCTCAGTAGTGAGTGCGTGAAACATATGGAGCTCAAAGGACCACTCTGTTACGTGCTGGATTGGGATGACATTTACAGCTATGCCTATCAAACTGCTCGGAATATCAGGAAATCCGGCTGGAAGCCTGACGCCATCGTTGGCATCGCAAGAGGGGGTTGGGTGCATGCACGGATTCAGTGTGATCTCCTCGGCATAAGAGACCTCTTCAGCGTGAAGGTCGACCACTGGGGCGTTACCGCAACAAAGGACGGAAAAGCAAAGCTATCTTGTCCTCTTGTTGGAAATATCGATGGAAAACGCGTTCTCATCGTCGATGACATAACTGACACTGGTCAGAGTCTAACCATGGCGGTTAACCATGTCAAGGAAGTGGGTAAGCCCACCGACGTGAAGACAGCTGCTCTGCTACACATTGTTGGTTCCAAGTTTGTGCCCGACTACTACGGCTTGGAAATCTCATGGGCATGGGAGATATGGCCTTGGAACTTCTACGAGGACTTGACATCACTAATCACCAAGATCTTTGAGGGGGAAGGAATGACCGAGGTTGGCACACAGGAACTCAAGAAGTATCTCAGAGAGTACAATAATATTGTCTTGTCTGATGAACAGCTCTCGAAGATTAAGGCGCACTTGGGATTCCTCGGCAAGATTGAATATCCGCTAGACAAGGTGTGGCGGTTCATCAAGTAGACCAAGGAGATGAATAGGAATGGCTTTCGAGGCAACATTAGCGTATGCTCCTCTGGATAGGTCTCAGAAGGAGGAACTAGAAGCACTCCTGCCGGCTGAGATTGGGCTGTTCGGAGGAAGTGGAAACTACGACTCAAAGGCAATTGAGAACCCCATTGAAGCGAAGGTGTTCACTCCCTTTGGCGCTGCATCAGACAATTTCATCGTTGGCAAAGTAAAGAATCGAACATTCGTCTTTCTAGCACGACATCAAAGAGGACATACCATTCCCCCTCATGCAATAAATTACCGTGCAAATATCTGGGGAATGAAATCACTTGGTGTCAAGAGGATTATCAGTCCAGCAGCCTGCGGGAGCCTTCAGCCAGACAGGGTCAAGCTAGGCGAATTCGTTATTGCAGATCAGATATTTGACAGAACGTTCGGACAAAGGAAGGACACATTCTTTGAGGGGGGGCCAATAGTGCATCTTCCATTTGGTGAACCCTTCTGCCCTGAGCTCAGGAAGGTTGCAGTTGACACAGCAGGCAACCTTGGATACAAAGTGCAGGAGAAAGGAACGTACGTATGCATCAATGGCCCACGATTTTCAACATCCGCTGAGTCGATGTTCTTCCACAACCAAGGCTGGGAAGTGATAGGAATGACAGCCTATCCTGAGGCTGCTCTCGCGCGAGAAGCGGGTATCTGCTTCGTCAACATTTCAATGCCTACGGACTATGATGTGCACGGAGATGAGCCTGTCACTCACGAGAAGGTCATGCAGACCATGGCAAAGAACATTGAACGAGTCAGAAAACTGACCTTCGCAATGATTGAGAAGATTCCGGAAAAGGCTGGCTGCACTTGTCAAACAGCAATGAAAGGCGGTCTCTTCTAGTTCAGACCGGTGGGAGATTAGGTCTTTTACCAGTCGTCTTCGGCCCCGAAATCGTCCCATTCGTCGCCCCACTCTTCGACTTCCCAATCTTCGTTCTCTTTCCACAGGGCGTCCTCATCTTGCAGCGGAATCACCACTACTGCAGTAATTGTTCCAGAGCCTATTAAAATTCCCCCTCAAGGGGCCGACCGAAGGAAAGATAGCACTGAACTGTTAGCATGGTCAGAGGTGAATCAGACTTGCTCAGAGTTGCTGTTGCACAGATGGAACCCAGGGTTGATGATACAGATGCCAACCTATTGAGTGTTAGGAAGATACTCAAGACAGCAGGCAAAGAAGGAGTGGACCTCCTAGTTCTGCCGGAACTTGCAAATTCCGGTTACATGTTTGCGTCAATGGATGAAGCATTGGCCCGGTCAGAAGCGATTCCTAAGGGTTTATTCTCAACACCCCTCCTAGAGTGGTCGCAGGAAGGAAGAGTTGTTGTCGCTGGCATCTGCGAAATGAAAGAGGGAAATTTGTACAATTCAGCCGCTATATTCGCGGATGGAGAGCATCTGGGAACCTATCACAAGATGCACCTTTTTGACCGAGAGAGTGAATGGTTTCTACCAGGTAATGAAGAGCCACTAGTTGTGGAATGGAAGGGGCATAGGATTGGTGTCATGGTTTGTTTTGATTGGGCGTTCCCCGAAGTAGCAAGAATACTTGCTCTGAAGGGAGCAGACATCATCCTACACCCGGCCAATCTGGTTCTTCCGTATTGCCAGAACGCCATGATCACCAGATCAATTGAGAACAGAATATTCACGGCTACTGCAAACAGAGTTGGAACCGAGAGAGGAGTGGTCTTCTCGGGCATGTCTCAAATTACCAGTCCAAAGGGAGAGGTGCTACTTCGACTACAGGAAGAGAAACTCAAAGTCGCCTGGGTAGATTTGGATCTATCGCTTGCCAGAAACAAGATGATCACAAAGAGAAATGACGTGATGGAAGACCGACGTCCAAGCATATACGGTCGACTTAGCAGGATCACTTGATCTTGTTGGGAGCACGACCCCGCCATTCTTTTGCAGGATACTTAGCGCGATTCTTCGTCATTTTATTGAGAATCGCATCGGTGGGATTGATGCCGGTCACGTCAGCTAGTCGCAAAATGTAGATGAGAACATCAGCTATCTCATCCGACAGTGCTTGTAGGTACTTTTCCGATTGAAGTGATGTTTCGATTTCTGCATCACTTCGCCACTGAAACAACTCCAAAAGCTCGCCCGTTTCAATGGCTGTGGAGATTGCAAGAGCGGCGGGTCTATGAAACACACTCCAATCACGATCTTCCATAAACTGCCTAATGTCCGCCATGAGGTCGTCAAGCGACCGATCCTCAGGCGTCATTCGTATTCACCCTGAATTTACACTAGTCCGAGGGAGTCTTCTTAATCATCCAAAGGCTGTAGATACAGAACATTATGATAATCGCCATGAGTGATAGCAGCGGTGAATCGAAAATGGATGGAAACAACCCTTGTCCCGTCAGCGACCATGCAATGGTATCAGCAGTACCAATGACCACACAGAGCAGAATCACAACGACGTTGGTTAATCCGCCGTACTTGAGCCAACCAGTGCGAGTATTCCAGACTGTAAGCGCAAGCAGTGTTGCACCTGCTCCCAGAATCAGGATAACGTAGTTCCCCACAAAGAGATGCCCCGCAGCAATGCCCGGCTGGACCTCTGTGTGCCACACATCGTGAGGCACCAGAAGGACGATGAGAAGACCAATGGCTGTCAAAAGAAGGACTAGCTTGGGGTATGGGTCCATCAAGAAAATGCTGAGCTTGTCTCCTCCAGATGCTTCTGGGAATGCAGCGTCCATCTCGAGCTCAACTTCCCGATCATCGTCAGGGAATGTGTCATCATCTTCTTCCGCATCGAGATCTTCATCCGCGTCATCATTGAAGTTATCATCATCTTGCATCTTGTGAACCTCTGGCTCGTGGATGGTCTGCTGAGAACTTGAGCACGTTTTAATCCTTTTCCCAAAGAAAGTGCCGCCATTAATCCGCGATATCCTCGATACAACAGGAGAATCGTTAATAGTATTAGGACATCAGAAAGCTCATGTCTTCCAACGATAAGACCATTGGTCAACTGCTGGACGATGCAAGGCTTCTTAGACAGAGTGGAGAATACAAGAAAGCAGTTCAGGCATACAAGAATGCATTGCAGGCCAATCCGGAATCGTTGGATGCACTTAACGAGCTGGGCTTAATTCATATCACAATTGGGGAACAGCCTGCCGCAATAGAAGTGTTCGACAAAGCACTCAATATCGATCCGACTGATGCACGCGCTCATTCGAACAAAGCGGAAGCGTATCTCACTTTGGGATCGTTTGACGCTGCTTTCACTACAGCCGATAGAGGACTAGTTGTTATCCCAAACGATGCATCACTTTGGTTCAAAAAGGGAAGAGCACTGGAGAGCCTCTTGAAGATAGACGATGCCATCGAAGCCTTCAACAATGCGCTTAGTTTTGATTCAGACGATCCAAATATCTGGAAGGCGCTTGCATTGTGCCTAGATGCACAGCAGAAATGGTCTGAGGTGAGCCGCGCATATCGAATTGCTGAAGGACTCCATCGGAAACGCGGTGAGAACCAGCAGGCAGACTACTGCAAGAGATTCGCAGAAATTGCTGAGAAATCCATCTAGTTGACTGCTACAAATTGGAACCCCGAAGTGGCCCCCTCACCAAGGGAGCCATTCAGGCGGGTGCACCGCGCTACCGAGATTTCTTCAGAAACACACCGACTACAATAACGCCTATGGCAATTATCGCGTAGATGGCAATCTGATACCAGTCTATCGGAGGCGGGGGAGCTGTGGTAGTTGTTGTAGTTGGGGCAGAGCCTAGTGAGTCTCGAACATGAATCACCATCTCGAGATTGGAGTACCATACTCCCGCCGCTCTGATGTAGGCTTTTACAGTGATGTTAGTGTAATCAGCTTGCGGCGAGATCAAGTATGAATAGGTTTCATTTTGACCCTCAGGTGATGGTCTGACGCTGTCCGTAATCGTGTTATTGGCCCACGGCCCATCACCGATTTTCACGCTTAGAAGAACCTCTTCCACATCATCGTAAAGCATGTGCGCGTACACTGACACGTTGATTGTCGCGGCGCTAG